>JBEGMZ010000580.1:0-21385 GCA_041182745.1 Acidobacteriota bacterium | reverse complement strand
CAGTAGCCGCCATGCTTATGACGTGACTCCTTACCCCAGCGATCGTTGACCACCACCTCCGCTCGCGACGGTGACTGGTTGAAGAGCCAGGCCAGCAGCTCCTCACTCTGCCAGTCCTTCGAGGGCATGTCCCATTCGCCATCACTGAAGATGAGAGATGGTTGGTAGCGGGTCACGACATCCTTGAACTGAGGAATCATATGTTCGGTGACATAGCGCTGACGGTTGGAGAGCCAGAGTGGGTTGTACCACTCATACAGTGAATAGTAAAAACCGAAACGGAGCCCTTCGGCACGGGTTGCTTCGGCCAATTCGCCGAGCAGATCACGCTTTGGGCCGACCTCCATCGAGTTCCAGGGACGCCCCCACGTCCGACTTGCCTCTGCACTTGGCCAGATAGCGTAACCGTCGTGGTGTTTGGAGGTTGGTACCACATACCTGACACCGGCCCGCTTGAAGAGACTTGCCCATTGTCTGGCATCGTAAAGTTCAGCCTTGAACATTGGCGCGAAGTCTGGGTAGTTGAACTCCGCACCAAAATTGCGGCGATGGAACGCACGCCAGGGAGCCCATTTCTCGTCCTGGCTCATCAACCGGTTCCAGTACCACTCAGAGTACTGCTGCGGCATTCCCCACGCCGGCACGGAGTAGACTCCCCAGTGGATGAAGACACCAAATTTGGCATCAAGGAACCACTCGGGGGTCGGCCGCTGGTCGAGAGACTCCCAGTTTGCGGCGTACTGTCTCTCCTGACTCACCGCTCCAATCGGGAGCAGCGAAAGCAAAAGCAGTGAAATAAAGTGTTTCAAGCCGAGCACTCATCCTTTCAGGAAGATAGAGAATAGAAGATAGAAGATGTTGACTGCGCAGAGGCGACAAAAGTGGTGGCAAACCATTGACGGAATCTGCTTAACCAATCTTCTTAACCAATCGACTTAACCAAACGACTTAACCAATCGACTTTTCATAGCCACCTTTTGCCGCGGTAACAGCTTTCAGAGATTCCTTCAGCTGCCGGCGGTGGTCTCGAATCCGCTGATAGCAATTGCACCGACATGTTTGGCATTATGGCAATTTCCTGTCAATCTATTCCGGGCAGTGCTTCTGCCCCTTCAGCGGTTTCAGGCGCGATCGACTTGTGTAAAAGAGACTTGTGCAAAATTGAGAGGAGAGTATGGCTTCAATAATTCTGATGGGACTTTTCCTGTTGACCACTCCCGGATTGGGCAGTCATATTCAGACTACCGTCCCGCCGCGTGGTTACACCATTCCCCTGATCGATCTTGCCGGAGAGACCTCGCGACAGGTGGTTGTAGATCGTGAAGCCGGCCAGTACCTGGGACATCCGACAACGGTTTTGCTTGAAGACAACCGGACGATCGTTGCCGTCTACCCAAAAGGCCACGGAAAGGGAGCCATCATCCTCAAGCGGAGTCGGGATGGCGGGCGTACCTGGTCGCCACGCCTTCCCACTCCCAAAAGCTGGGAGACATCGCTCGAGACCCCGACCATCCATCGCGTCATTGATGCCAGTGGAAGAAGGAGACTGATCCTCTTTTCCGGCCTCTATCCAATCCGCTCCTCAATCTCCGAGGACGATGGTCAGACGTGGACTGAACTGAAGCCGATTGGCGACTACGGTGGAATCGTCGCGATGGGATTTGTCGAGAAACTCCGAACCGGACCCGGTCATTATCTCGCCATGTTCCACGACGATGGACGCTTCTTCACCCGTGAAGGGAAGCGGACCGGTTTTATGACCCTCTACCAGATCGTTTCACGGGATGGAGGGCTGACCTGGTCCACCCCGGAGACAATCTTCAAGTCAGATCAGATCCACCTCTGCGAACCGGGAGTTATCCGCTCGCCGGATGGTCGCCAGCTGGCCGTCCTGTTGCGTGAGAATCGGCGTGTCCGCAACTCTCACATCATCTTCTCTAACGACGAAGGGAGAACCTGGAGCGAGCCCCGCGAGCTTCCCGGTTCACTCACCGGGGATCGCCACACCGGCAAGTATGCTCCCGATGGTCGGCTCTTCATCTCATTTCGCGATATGGCGCTTGAGACCCCGACCCACGGCGACTGGATCGGCTGGGTTGGAACTTATGACGATCTTCTTACTGGTCGGGAAGGAAAGTTCCGCCTCCGACTGATGGAGAACCATCTCAATCCCAGCGGCTGGGACGGTGACTGTGCCTATCCGGGAGTCGAAGTCCTGCCGGATGGAACTTTTGTCACTACCACTTACGGCCATTGGGAGCCCGGCGCCGCACCCTGGATTGTCAGTGTGCGGTTCAAGCTGAAAGAGATCGACGCGAGGGCTGGCAAAGCGGTCAGGCGCTGAGCCGTTTCATGATCAGGTTGAGGCTGGAGAAGATCCCCTCGGCACCCGACCGGGTGTCGGTCTTCCGTTTCTGCGGATCGACCACCGTCCGCAGGACTCCGGTCGGTGTAAAGACCGCGGTCGGATTGTCTTTGAGGTACTGCATGAGCCTTTCCGGATCGACCTTCGCCTTCTCGCCAAGCCTGATGGAGAGGCGATCCTGGTGTCGATCGATGGCTGTGATGCCGATCTTCTCTGCGCAACGACGGAGACGGGCGTAGTCGAGAAGGTTCTCGACTGCCGCCGGCAATCGGCCATACCGATCACCAATCTCCTCGCGGATTCGCTGCAACTCCTCGTCAGAGCGTGCCGAGGCGATCCTTTTGTAAGTTCTGAGCCGCTGTCCCATGTCGGCGATGTAGTCGTCCGGAATACGAGTCTCGACCCCAATGTTGATCTGGGTACTGATCTCGTCTTCGATATCATCGCCGCGGAGTTCGTGGATTGTCCGTTCGAGCATCTGGTTGTAGAGGTCAAAACCGATGGCTTCGATATGGCCGGACTGCTGTCCACCAAGCAGGTTGCCGGCGCCGCGCAGTTCAAGATCGAGCGCTGCGATGCGGAAACCGGCACCGAGGTCAGAGAACTCCCGGATCGCAGCCAGCCGACGCCGGGCGATCTGGGTCAGCTCCTGTTCCGACGGAATGAGCAACCAGGCATAAGCCCGGCGATTCGATCTTCCAACCCGCCCGCGTAACTGGTAGAGCTGGGATAGCCCATAGTTGTCGGCCCGATTGATGATGATGGTGTTGGCGCGCGGAATGTCGATCCCATTCTCGATGATTGTCGTCGCGACCAGCACGTCATACTTGAAGGCGACAAAATCGAGGATCGCCTCCTCCATCTCTTTCTCACCCATCTGGCCGTGGGCAATGACGAACCTGGCCTCGGGCACGATTCTCTGAAGCATTGCCGTGACCTCGGTGATCGACTCGACGCGGTTGTGGACGAAGAAGACCTGCCCCTGGCGTTGCATCTCCTGCTCGATCGCGCTGCGGATCATGTTTTCATTAAATAGGACAACATTGGTCTGAATGGCAAGCCGATCGCGGGGTGGAGTCTCGATCACTGACATGTCACGCAGGCCGAGCAGGGACATATTCAATGTTCGCGGGATCGGCGTCGCACTCATGGTCAACACATCGACCCGCCGTCGGAGCTGCTTCAGTCGCTCCTTATGTGCGACTCCGAACCGTTGCTCCTCGTCGACGATCACCAGTGCGAGCTCCTTGAACTTCAGGTCACGTGACAGGATTCGATGAGTGCCGATCAGGATATCGATCTTTCCCACCTCGACGTCTGCGATCACCTCTTTCTGCTCCTTCGGACTTCGAAACCGGGAGAGAAGACCGATTGTCACCGGAAAAGCGGCGAAGCGCGATTTGAAGGTCTGGTAATGCTGGTAGGCGAGAACGGTTGTCGGTGCCAGCATCGCCACCTGTTTGCCATCCATCACCGCCTTGAATGCCGCTCGCATCGACACTTCCGTCTTCCCGTAACCGACGTCGCCGCAGAGCAGCCGATCCATTGGGGTTGGCTGCTCCATATCACGCTTGGTGTCGGCGATGGCCGTTGCCTGATCCTCGGTTAGCTCATACGGAAAAGCGTCTTCAAATTCCTGCTGCCACGGACTGTCGCCACTGAAAGCGTAGCCGGAGACGAGTTTGCGTTCGGCATAGAGTTTGAGTAGTTCAGCCGCCATATCGCGCATCGCCCGCTTCGCCCGGGCCTTAGTCTTCTGCCACGCGATACCGCCTAGTCGGTCGAGAGAGGGAACGTGGGTCTCAGAGCTTGAGTACTTCTGGATCAGATCGAGCCGCTCAACCGGAACAAAGAGCTTTGTCCCTTCGGCGAAGACCAGCAGCATAAACTCACGTTTTGGCTGATCGGCCGTCTCGCCCGGCTGGCCGGTCATCCGAGCATAGATCTCAGCACTGCTTGCCGGACCACCGGTCTCCAGCTGCTCGAGCCCCTGAAACTGTGCAATTCCGTGGTCGATGTGGACCACGTAGTCCCCTACCTTGAGATCACGAAGGTCGGAGAGAAACGCCCCGATCTGGGATTGACGGGCTTTCTGGGTCTTTTTCGGGCGCACTTCCTCATCGAAGAGGTCGGGCTCAGTGTAGATGTTGACTGGCGTCTCCCGAAATGCAAAACCGACGGACAGCTCGCCAATGACCATCTCGGCGGTTCCCATCGCGTTGTACTCCAGCAGCACCTTCCGCAACCGGTCGGCCACTCCGGTGCTCGACAGAACGAAGATCGTACGCTCTCCACTCGCCGCGGTGCGGCGACAGTCGTTGGCAAGTTCCCCCAGACGACCGTGCCAACGGCGAACGGATCGGGTGGAGATCTCGATCTCACGGCTCTTCAATCCGTCCGGTTCTGGTGGAAAGAGGTAGAGTGGCGCGGTCGAGTGGCGTGCCAGAAAGGCCTTGAAAGGATAGTCACCCGTAAGACTGGCCCCAATATCTTCGGTACTCAACGACTCATCGACGCTGGAGGCATTGCTGCCAAGCAGACGAAGCTCGATGCGCCGGGTACTTCCGATCCACTGCCGCATCTCATCAGGCGTCAGAAAGAGCTTTTCCGGAGGCAGGCCAAGTTCGTCAACCGATTCACAGCGCTCAAAATCTCGCTGCAGCTCCTCATAGATCGTCCGGATCTCCTTCTCGATCTCGGCCGGTTCGTCGATTACAAGTATAGTGTCGCGAAGGTAGTCGAAGACGCTGGTTGTCAGCGGGCGGATCAGCGGCAGAAGATATTCCCAGCCGGCGAAATCCTCTCCCTCGTCGGCATGAACCGTCCGGTCACGGAGCGCCCGGTCGTAGCGCTCGTCGCTCCAGTATTGACGTGCCGCGGCTGCCCATTCGCGAAGGGCATCGCCTGCCGCGCGCTCATCCCGCATCGGGGTGACCAGCGTCTCATTCAGGACAGCGATCGACCGCTGGGTATCCGGGTCAAACTCACGGATCGAATCGACCTCGTCACCAAAGAACTCGATCCGTACCGGACGCGGCTCCTTCGTCTGCTCGTTTCCACTTGACTGTGCTCCTCCCGGGGGGAAGATGTCGAAGATTCCACCCCGGGAGGAGAATTCACCAACATTCCCAACCGGGTCGCTTCTGACATAACCGATCGAGACGACGTGATCGATCAGATCGGTGATCGAGTACTCTTCCCCAACCAGAATTCGTACCACGGACTGGCGCACCTGCTCCGGTGGAATGAATCGCTGCAGCAGCGAGCGGGCGGTGAGGAGTACAATCTCTCCCTGCCCCTCGGCCAGCCGCCAGAGTGCCTGCGCTCGCTCTTCGAGCAGCTCGGCATGCGGCGAGGCGCCACTGTACGGGTCGATCTCCGCCGCTGGCAGACTGAAGACACCTGACCCGGCGGCCGGATCCGGGCTGAGGTGTCGATGAAAGAACTTCAGATCCGGCTCAAGCGACTCAAGGTCGCGATTGCGGCGGGTGACCAGGGCGAGTCGACAACCTGTCGCCCGCTGGAGTGAGGCCATCACCAGCGCCTTTGCCCCGTTGACCAGGCCTGACAGTTGCACCACTCTCCGCCCGGCACGAACCTCTGCCACCACCTCACGCCAAGCTTCGCTCTCCTCAAGAAACTTGAAGTCCATTCCCGTCCTGTCACTCCCCAGTCCCATCTGTGTACCGCCGCCGGTCAGAATCAGCACCGTAGCGGTCGACGATTCTTCCGATCACCTCCGTGGTCGAACACCCATCGACAAACGGCAGACTGAGAACAACACCGCCCTCCTCCTCGACCTCTCTCTTTCCAACGATCGCTTCGATACCCCAGTCCCCTCCCTTGACCAGGATGTCGGGTCGAACCCGCGTGATAAGCTCAAGTGGCGTCAGCTGATCGAAGATGGTTACCAGATCGACACAGGCCAGTGCCGCCATCACCTCCGCCCTCTCTTCGGCGCGGAGTATCGGTCGTTGCGGACCCTTCAGCTCGCGCACGGATCGATCGCTGTTGAGCCCGATGATCAGCACGTCTCCGAGGCCCCGTGCCTGCGTCAGGTATCTCACGTGACCCGGATGGAGCAGGTCGAAGCAGCCATTAGTAAAGACTACCCGTTCTCCGGCCGCCCGGTGGCGCTCACGCTCAACCACCAGCTCCTCAATCGTCACGATCTTATGCAACGTACTATCCCTGGTCACCGTGACGTCACCTTTGCCTTGCCGTCTTCTCGACTGCCCGCATCAGCCGCAGCGTATTCCCACCAAGGATTTTACGAATGTCTTCCTCGGCATAGCCCCGCCGCACCAGCTCGGTCGTGATCTTTGGCAAATGGGCCACGCTCTCCATCCCTGCCGGCATCGGCCCGCCATCAAAGTCTGACCCCAGCCCGACGTGATCGATTCCTGCTACCTTCACCGCATGGTCGATGTGGTCGATGATCTTCTCCCACCCTACTCGCGGCGCCGGTCCGTGAACTTTTGCCACCTCTTCGCGCCACTTGGCCTGATTTTCGCGCCCGGGGTATTTCTGCATCATCTCCCGCATCAATGGCTGTGCCTTCCGGCTGTACTCATAGAGCGCCTGATCAAGATAGGTGTCGAGATAGTTGATCTGGATCACCCCACCTTTGGCCGCCAGGGCTCTGATCATCTCGTCTGTCATGTTGCGGGCATGCCCGGAGATGGCCCGACACGATGAATGTGACGCAATCAGCGGGGCCCGACTTAAAGCCAGGGCGTCCCAGAATGTCTTGTCCGCAACGTGCGAGACATCGACCATCACCCCAAGGTCGTTCAGCTCTGCTACCACCTGCTTTCCAAACGGGGTCAACCCGTTATGTTTCGGTGACTCGCCCGACGAGTCGGCCCAGTCAGTGTTGAGTGAATGGGTCAACGTCAGATATCGGACTCCGAGCTTCGCGTACATTCGCAGCGTCGGCAGGCTGTTGTTGATCATGTGCCCACCTTCCATCCCCATGAGCCCGGCAATCTTCCCTTCACGGTGCGCCTGCTCAACCTCGTCGGCTGTGGTGCAGACTCGGATCTGATCCGGTAGCTCCTGCGCCAGTCTGTGGACGGCAGCGATCCGCTCCAGAGAATCACTGACTGCTTTTGGCCCGGTCACTGTTCCGGGCATGAAGATCGAAAAGAAGAGGGCGTTGAGCCCTCCCTTCCGCATCCGCGGCAGATCGATGTGTCCGGTTGAATGCTCTTCGCTGAACTTCCACTCGGTCTGCAACTTCGGGGTCACATCAATGTGAGTGTCCATGACGATCGACGAGAAATGGATTCGCTGTGCCCGCGCTCCAGTATCGTCAGACTTCTGCCCCAATATGCCGCATCCACATACAAATACCACGACCAGGATACCTGCTGCCCGGTTCAATCCTCTTTGCCATTCGTGGACCATTTCCCGCTTCCCCCTGTCATCAGTTGTGCCGACCCGCTCTGAAATCGATCTTGCAGTATGCCCTTGAGGCCGTCAATAGTCCATCGAACGCGCCTCGTATGGCTGCGGCGCGGGAGGCCCAAGCGGTGATGACGTGCCAGGTGATCGCTACCTTCACTTGACAGCCATTTCTGGCGAAAATATAATCCGTGGTTTGTGATTGTATAGTGGGTGAATCTCGTAGAGGAAACTGTCTGATAGAGAGACATTTAAGGACAATACTGAAGCTTAATATCCGAGGCTTAAAGAACCGAGGCTTAAAGAGAAGACTGAAACGAGAACACTCCAAAGAAAACTGTAGAGAAAGCTACTGTAGAGAAAGCTGTAGAAAGCCATGCCGAATCATAAGTCTGCTGAAAAGCGTGATCGCCAGAATGCGAAGCGCAATGCCGTCAATGCCTCAAACCGGACGAGGCTCCGTTCACAGATTCGCAAGATGCGCGAGCTGATCGCCAAGGGCGCGCCGCAGGACGCGCTTGATGCTCTTCCGACTACTATCTCAGTCATCGACAAGTCAGTTCAGAAGGGCGTGCTTCACCGAAATGCTGCCGCCCGCCACAAGGCGCGCCTGACCGCTCACGTCAACCACCTCCAGGCAAAGTAGGTGGTGGCGACTTCCGGCTCCTCTGCGGTCGTCAAATAGGCCGCAGTATCCTGTCGCTGCGCCATTCTGATATCTTCTGTACCGAGGTCCTTGCTGCGTTGATCGTGGCAAGGATCTTTCTGTCTGATGATATGGGGGTCAATTCCTCTCAATCCGGTGTTGGCGGTTGACCTTGCTCAGATCTCCTTGTACCATCTCCTCAACACTGAGAAAGGAGGTGGTCGATAGCATATGATATCAGATTACAGTGAGGTGGCTGCGATCTAGCAGCATCCTGTCTTTGCGTTACAAGCTGACCGGATGTTGAGAGCTCAATCTCCACAGCTTACCGTGAAAGCTCTGCTGGGCCCAAAAAGCCCGCCCAGAGTTGAAGACCCGCTCGAGTCAAACGCTCGACCGGGTCTTTTTCGCTGTAAGCACCCCATTGCACAATTCGGACAAATGACGAAAAATCGAGGGGTGGCATAGAACGATGGTCTTTCACTGTCAACGATGACACTATCGACGATATTATCGTCGATGAGAATGTCAGAGGAGAGGCTTTGGGGAGGAGAGTTGGAGATGAACACTGACACCTCGGTGCCGATGATCGAGTTTCGTGATGTCGGGATTGGCTTTGATGGTCGGCTGGTACTCAAATCGATCAGCTTCCAGCTTCACGTTGGCGAGATGATCTGCGTTACCGGCAGCTCACAGTCCGGAAAGTCGGTCCTTCTTCGGTTGGCAATGGGTTTTCTCCACCCTGACCACGGGGAGGTACTGGTTCGAGGACGCCGCTTGAACGACCTGTCGGAAGAGGAGCTCCTGGATCTGCGCCGCGAAGTCATGGGGATGGTCTTTCAGGAAAATGCTCTCTTTACCGGCCAGTCGGTCTACGAAAACGCCGCCTACCGTTTGGTCGAGCACGGATGGTCGGCGGAGAAGGTGGAGCAGTCAGTCCTCGAGGTTCTCACTTTTGTCGGTCTGCAGGATGATCTGGACAAGCAGGCAGAGGATCTCTCCGGAGGCATGAAACGGCGTCTCGAATTTGCGCGCGCTCTGATCGGCTGGCCATCGATCATGCTCTTCGATGAGCCCACCTCAGGGCTTGATCCAATCAACGCCCGGCACGTGCTCGACCTGATCGTACGGGCCCGTGATCTGAACGGTATGACCTCGATCTTCGTCAGCAAGTCGATGCACGAGATTCCCTACCTTGCCCGCCACCGTGCCGTGCGTGACGAGGCCGGCGAAGTTCGGTTCGATGATGTCGATGGTGTAGCCGGTATGCGGGTGATGGTGTTGGAAGATGGTGGCATGGCATTCGTCGGCACGCCGGGTGAGTTTCAGCAGAGTGATAGTCCGGCAGTTCGCAATCTCCTCCATCCGGTTGCACATCAGCAGTTCGAGCATTTCGAGTGTGACGACCCCTGGCAGCAAAATCGCCAGTTTGCCGAGAGGGATCTCACCTGATGGGGGCAGAAGGAAGGCGGTTCGACTGTTGGGGACGGCGGATCCCCCTGAAAGGAGAGGCCCTCTGAAGTCGACACCTGGTCGCGAGAGACTGGACAAGCTGCTCGTTGAGCGGGGGCTGGCTGAGACCCGAACCCGGGCTCAGGCGCTGATCCTTGCTGGTCAGGTCTTCTCACGTGGGCAGCGAATGGAGAAGGCCGGGATGGAGGTGGCGGTCGATATCGAGCTGACTGTTCGGGAGCCTCTGCCTTATGTCAGCCGCGGAGGGCTCAAACTGGCGGCGGCGCTCGATCAGTTTCGGGTCGATCCAAATGGCCGGTGCGCCCTCGATATTGGTGCTTCGACGGGTGGCTTCACTGACTGTCTTCTGCAGCGGGGCGCGCGTCGCGTTGTGGCGCTTGATGTTGGCCACGGTCAGATCGACTGGAAGCTGCGGCAGGATCCCCGTGTTGAGGTGCGTGAGAATGTAAACGCCCGCTACCTGCAACCCGCAGATTTTGAGTCGCTCTTCGACCTTGTGGTTATCGATGTCTCATTCATCTCGCTCACCAGGATTCTCCCGGTTGTTCGGCCGCTTGTCACCGCTGGAGCCGGAATCATTACCCTGATCAAGCCCCAGTTTGAGGTCGGTCGTGAGGAGGTTGGACGGGGTGGAATCGTCCGCGACGAGGCAGCACGCCAGCGGGTGCTTGGTGAGATCGTCCAGCACGCGGTCAGCCTTGGCTGGCAAGCCGTCGGAACCATCGAATCCCCTATTCGGGGCGCCGACGGCAATTGTGAGTTCCTTGGCTACTTCGTCCTTCCCGGGTGAGCTGCCAGCTCACCTCCCGTCTTCACTCCTGCGTTCGCGTTCCACCTGGGCCGGGTATAGAACCCGCTCCACCTCTTCGCCGTGGTGCGAGACCTCGATCCGCAGCCGGATGGTTGTCTTCCCTTTCGTCATCAGATCCGTTCCGAGAAAGTAGGTCGACTTCATTCGCGCAAGGAGGGTTTCGAGCCCGGGAACTATCTCGTCCACCGTCCGGCAGAGGATGGCCCGGCCGCCGCTGGTGGTGGCAATCCGCTCAAGTCCGCTCTGATAGGCCAGATTGAGAGAGTCAGCCCGGTAGTTGAGGTGAAGAATGAAGATCGGAACCGTATACCGCGCGAGTGACTGTGTGAGCCGCGTCATCTGTTCCTGCACGGCCCGATCTGAGAAGCGACGACTCAGATCCCCGGCGTCACTCGCATTGATCACTGGATTGAGATAGTCGGCCCGGTAGTTGCCTATCCCTGAATCGGTGATGTAGAGGATGCAGACCCGCACGCCACTCTTAGAAAGAATGCCTGAGGCGAGCCTTGAGACAGGCTGAAGGGTGTCGAGCAGTCCGGCCTTGCCATTTACCTGAATCGATCTGATCTGGTCGACCAGTCTCTCCCGATCGCCCGTCGGCTCCTGAATTACCCGCAGGCCATCCTGCGAACGCAGGATTCCTACCCAATGGTTCAACGGCAGGTCCTTCAATCTTTCAGCCAGAACCGTCCGTGCCTGATCGACCCTCGACAGATCGTCAACCGTGTCGAAGACAACCAGAAATACGGTCGGGCTCCCGGGTCCGCTGAGGCTCCTGACCTGTGTCTCCTGCTCGTTGAGAAATAGTCTGAAATTTTCGCGCCGCCCCTCTTCCCAGTGCTGGCCATTCACATCAACCAAGACCGGAACCCGAAGTGTTCCGCGCCCAGGTCGCCCTCCGCCGTCAGTCTTCCCATCCTGTCCAGCCGCCGGCCATACCACCCAACAGAGTAATAGAAATACTGCCATCCATTGCCACCTGCTCCGACTCAAGTTAGACTGCAGCGATGTTAAGTTCATATTAGATCCAAGTTAAGTCCGGGTTAGATGCAGGTTAAACGCCTGCGTTAGCATCTGCATAGAAACCGCCGACATTGGAACCGGCAACATTGAAAAACGTCCCTGATTCGCGGCGATTCCATCATGCAGTATCCTGATGCTGCCTGTCCCGATTTAGATTAAACAATTTTATCTTCGATTGCATATGAGAGGTCTGATAAGGTTTCTGGCGGTGGTCGTGATGACCACAAGCGGGGTGAGCGGTCAGTCGCCGGTGGTACCACCGCGAAGCGACAATCAGTTCTGGAATGAGACGCAGCTGGTCAAGCCGCTTTCGGAGCGGCGCGACCTCGTTCTGATAGGAGGTCTGCGGATCGGGCGTGGATGGGGACGGCCAGTTGACGAGCGCCTCGGTGCTGGGGTGGCATTCAAGCTGAATCGTCACCTGACGATTCAGCCGACCTACCTTTTCGTCGCTTACCAGCCCTTTCCAGGCCGTGAGTTTACTGAGCACCGGTTGGTCTTTAATCTGACTGGTCGGGTTAAATTGAAAAATTTCAACATCGCAGATCGAAATCTGATCGAGAGACGGGTTAGGCCAACCGGGGCCGACTTCACCACCTACCGTAACCGGCTGATGGTCGACCATCCGGTCAGGCTCGGATCGGTGAAGTTCAACCCATTCATCGCCAATGAGCTGTGGTACACAACCCAGCCGGTTGCCACCGGTCGTTTTGGCTGGTCGCGCAATCGGTTCAGCGTCGGCATTTTGAAGCAGTTTACTCCCAAATTCTACGCCGAGATCCATTACCTTCATCAAAATGACGGGCTCTCCCGCCCGGGTAACATCCATACGGTGATGACCTTCTTCCGTTATACCCTTTAGCCTGGAATTGCACCCGCCAATGCAGAATCAGAAGAGGATGCGAAGGCCAACCTGCATGACCCGCCCTCCAGTTGAGCCGATAATCCTTCCGGCATTGAGATTTGGGTTCTCGTCCGATCCGATTCTGGTATCAGGATCGTTCAAATTGGCGAGGTTGGGGAAGTTGAAGGCCTCGGTGACAAACTCGAGCGAGGCGTCCGAGGTGAGCTCGATCCGTTTGGTGAGCGAGAGGTGGTGGAACTGCTCACCCGGTCCGCGAAGCTGTGGGTGGGTGCGTGGTCCATTACCGAGGGTGAAGTCATCCGGTTGCGCGAACGCCTCGGGATTGAACCAGCGCTCGGCGGTCGGATTTTCGACCCGTGGGTTGACGCCAGGTACCAGGTTGACGCGCAGATTCCCGACCAACCCGCCGGTCCGGTTGAAGAGAGGGCGGAGCATGAGCGGGGTTCCGCCACGGATCGTCGTCAGACCGCTCAGACTCCAGCCTCCAAGCAGTCTTGCCATCATCTCGTCGTCAGCAAAGAGCCACTTTCCTTTGCCGAAAGGAAGTTCATAGGTGTAACTCACCTGCAGGCTGTGCCGAATGTCGGAGGTTGAGATCGACCACTCCTCAGCCAGATTGGCAGGATCCTGCGGGACGCCGCTCGAGTAGTTGTCGAGAACCTTGGCAAAACGGTAGGTTGCCCGTCCAAAGAGTCCTCCGCTGAGACGCTGATCCATGGTCAGCGTCAGAGAATGGCCCTCGAGGTCACCGGCTGGATAGAGGCCTCCAAGGTCAAGATTCCGGTACTGCGGGTATGGGCGAAGCGAGTTGCGGAAAGCGTCGTCGTACAGCTGCTCCCCATATTTGAGGTACTCGAGCGGGATGGCGTTGAGCCGGATCATCCCGTCGACAAAGATGTCCTGGCTCCGCCAGCCATTGTATCGCGCTTCGAGGGCCATCGAGTTTGGCAGCTCCCGCTGAAAGCTGACATTCCACTGATGGTTCGATGGCAGATGGCCAGAGCGATCGATGTAGTCAGCATCGGTTCCATTGGCCGCTGTCGCGTCCAGGAATGGCGGGCGGGGAAAGTTCTGCGGCAACCCTTCCCGAAGGTAGAGGGCTGGCTGGAGCTGCTCATTTGCTGAAAAGAAGACCGGGGCGGCGTTGAAGCCCTGGGTGCCAAAATGACGACCATAGAGCGGATAGTTGTCGTAGGTCAGGTTGTAGTTGATCCGAATGACGGTGAAACGATTGTTCCAGGGGTTGACTGCGAGGCCAAACCCGGGCTCGACCCGCACCGTCGTTGGCTGCAGTGCCCGACCAACTCCATCCCTTCCGGCGAAGATGAGAGCTCCCGGGCGGTTATTGGCCGGATTGAGCCGGTCAAGGGCGACTGTTGACTGCCGGTCGTACTTCTCGATCCGGGGCATCGCGGTCTCAATGCTGAGTGAGAGTGTCCCTGTCCAGCCGGGCCGCATCCGGTACTGCTCGCCGAGATTGACTTCAAAGAAACTGTTACGATAGTAGGACGGTTGCTCGATTACCGCCTGCTCGGCCCGATAGGCCATTCCAAGCAGGAACGAGGCAAAGGTGTTTCCGGTGTTGCGAACTCCGGGCAGCCCGGTGAGGTTGTTCCCAAAATAGAAGAGACCGGCGGGAAACGATGGGCTGTAGGAGTTGACATAGCGACGCTGGCCAAAGGCCGTCAGCGTCAGGTTATGATCCTTACGGTTGATTGCCACCGAGGTCGATCCGGTATAGACATAGTTGCGATCCTTGAAGACCGCTGTCGGCGGGCCGATTGGCACGTACTGATTGAGGTAGAAGCGGGGGAAGTAGTTTGAAAAGGTTCCCGGAAGCCCCAGCCTGGCCGGGTAGTTGGTCTTATCGTCACTTCCAAGCGAGGCGGCACCACTGTAGGAGGCTGAGCCCCGGAAGGTCCAGACAATCTGCGGGGTGGCGGTATAGTTGTGCTGGTAGGCGAGGCTCCCATTGTCAAATGAGTAGTTTGGAGCGCCGGAGTTGGCCGGGCCGGGGAAGTACTCGGGAGACTTGCGAAGACCGCGTGAGTAGTTGAGGGAGAGACTCACCTGCTGCTTCTGGTTAAGCGTGTGGTCAAGTTTCGAGATGATTCCATCCGCCCGGTTCTCGAAGGGTGAGTTGATCCAGTAATTGTTGAGGAGAAAAGGACCGATCGACGAGTTTGCACGCGGATAGAGGGCAACGAGCGCTTGCGCCACCGGGTCCCGCCGGGCGAGCGGAACCCGATTACCTGGGAATGGATCACGGAGATACTGCAGGTTCTCGATTGAGATCGGCTTCCGTGGATCGTAGGCCGGGTTAGGGCGGGTGGTTGCCGGATCGTAGATTGTGACCGGAATGCCGGCATTGTCGACCAGATCGGAGAAGTCGCCTTCCCGTTGTCGGTCGGTGGGAAGGGTCAAAAGGGTGCTCTGTGAGATGCGCTCACGGGTTCCTTCAAAGGAGAAGGAGAAGAATGTCCGGCCGCGTCCATCGTAGAGCCAGGGCAGTCGCACCGGGCCGCTGACTGTGGCCCCGTACTGGTTGCGGCGAAGCAGGTTCTTGTTACCGCCGAACTGGCGAACCTGATGCGGTATGGCGTCCATCAGGTCATTGCGGAGATACTCGTAGAGACGGCCGGTGAGGCTATTCTGCCGGCCACCAACGACATTGTTGGACTTGCTTCCGTCACCAAGTTTGCCAATCTGAACGCGGAACTCCTCGAGTGCCCGCACCAGCTCCGCTGGCCGCTTGGCCCCTCCTGCCGCCTGGGTTTCGACCTTCGGTTCGGCTGGTGAACTCTCCCCGCTCGTGGTTGCCGGAGGCTCTGTCGATTCCGCCTCAGTGGTGCCCGGCGCGGGGACCGGTTTGGCCGGACGTCGCACCGACCGTGACGAATCGGTCGACCCACCTCCCAGCGCCGCTCCGCCGCTGCCAGCACCTGAACCACCCTGGGCGAGGCCCGGCACGGCTGTTAAAATCAGCAGAATAAGACCACCGGGAATGGTCCGAATTATGGTCAATACTCTTCTCTCCATCCCAAACTCCAGTTATAAAACTATCAATAAAAAAGGTTTGGCCTGACCGGCAATCGTGGCCGTGGCGCCGGACTCACCAGCCGGATGATATAAGTTCGAACTAAGGCCGCTCGCGGGGCGATAACGCCTCATCACTGAGAAGGTCTCTCTCAGTGCGATCGGTATTTTAAAAAGTAAACTCGACTGATTATAGTTAAATATCGATCAAATGATACAGAAAATAATGGCTCAATGTTCCAGATCGGGGGGCGGTGTGCTAACTTCCGGGGTTTGAGGAGCGTTCAAATTTTACGACCTCGTGAGCCTTTCAGGTAGTTCGGTGCTGCGGTCTGCCTTCCGCCTCCGTGCTTCCGAAAAGTGTCGATCAGGCTGATTCGATCAGGCTGAATGGATCGCCGGGCAGGTGTTTCCTAAAGTAGTCTTATTAAAGGAGTGATCATGGTAATGATAAGGCCGGCAAGAGTGGTATGCCTCTGTTTTGTGATGGTCTCGCTGATTCTGTCGCCGCTGGCACAGGTTCGTCCACGAGGCCGGGGCGAGGTTGGATCGGGTCAGACCCGACCCTCAATCCGGCTGGTGGTGGGGATAGTGATCGACCAGTTCCGGTACGACTATCTGACACGGTTTGAAGATCAATTTGTCGAGGGCGGCTTCCGGCGATTTCTTCAGCGCGGAGCCAATTTTACCGACAATAACTACCTGCATACCCCGACCTACACTGCACCAGGTCATGCCACATTTATGAGTGGAACGACTCCAGCCCTGAACGGCATAGTTGGCAACGAATGGTACGATCGAGCGACCGGGCGTGAGGTGTCGAGTGTTTCCGACAGCAAGGTGCGACAGCTCGGAGGGCGGGAGGGAGCGACCGGTGCCTCACCCCACCGTTTGATCGGCTCGACCATCGGTGACCAGTTGAAACTGGTGACACAGGGGCGGGCGAAGGTGGTCGGAGTCTCCCTCAAGGATCGCTCAGCGATTCTGCCGGCCGGAAAGCGACCCAACGGAGCCTACTGGTATGATGGAAATACCGGCAACTTCGTCTCCAGTACCTGGTACTTCGGTGAACTCCCCGCCTGGGTCAGAGGCTTCAATCGCGATCACCACAGCGACAAATACTTTGACCGGACGTGGGAACGGCTGCTGCCGGAGGCGGCCTACGGTCGCTCGGCGGGTGATGACAACGACTACGAGGGGAAGGACCACCTCTTCCCACATTCGCTGCGAGGAAAGGATGAGAAGCCGGGACCGTCCTTTTATGGCCGCTTCCAGGCCTCGCCATTTGCCAATGACCACCTCGCCGATCTGGCACTGGCCGCGATTGAGAACGAAGGTCTCGGAAAGGATGAGGTTCCCGACCTGCTGACGGTCAGCTTCTCATCGAACGATCTGGTCGGCCACGCCTTTGGGCCGCACAGCCAGGAGGTGCAGGACATTACCCTGCGAACCGATCGAACGATTGCGAGGCTGTTTGAACAGATCGATCGGAAAGTCGGGTTGCAGCACGTCCTCTTTGCCCTGACAGCCGATCACGGCGTTGCACCGGTGCCCGAACAGGTGAAGGCGCTCGGCTACGGTGGCCGCGTCGGAGGCAGTGAGGTCAGGAGGGTGATCGACAAGGCGCTCGATGCGCGTTACGGCGATGAAGAATGGATTCTCTCGACGGGTAACGGCAACGTCTACTTTGACCTCGAAGTGATCGCAAGGAAGAAGGTCGATGTCGGCACGGCCGAGACTATCGCGGCGGCGGCGGTGCTTGGGGTGCCTGGAATAGCCGCCTGCTTTACCCGTTCCCAGATAGTCACGGGACAGACACCTGCAACCCGTCTTGCCCAGAGCGTGGTTCTTGGTTTCCATCCGGAGCGGAACGGCAATCTGGTGGTGGTGACCGAGCCGTTCTACCTTGTTGGTGGAAGTTCAGGAACCTCGCACGGCACTCCGTACAGCTACGACACTCACGTGCCGCTTCTGCTGCTCGGTCCCGGGGTCAGGCCAGGTTGGTATTCGCAGTCGAGCAGCCCGGCCGATATTGCGCCGACCATCGCCGCACTGCTCGGACTGAATCCGCCGAGTAATCGCACCGGTCGGATTCTGGGCGAGGCGCTGCTCGGTTTCCGATAAGGCTCAGGTCGAGGTATCGGGGGAGACTCCCGCATCGCCCGTCTCCTCCGCCTCCCGGCCCGAACGTCGAAGGCCGAACTTGTCGAGTCGATACTGCATGGTGCGGAAGGAGAGGCCAAGCCTCTTTGCCGCCCGGGTGATATTCCAGCCGGTCTGCTCCATGGCCTGGAGAATTAAAGAGCGTTCGAGCTCCTCGAAGGAGATGCCTTCGGGTGGGAGTCGAAAGCCAGCCGTCCCCTCAGCCTGAATCGCCTGCCGGATCTCGATAGGAAGGTCTTCGATGGTGATCTCCTCTCCCTCCGCGAGAAGCAGCGCGCGCTCGATGGCCGATTCGAGCTGCCGGACGTTGCCAGGCCAGGCATAGTCCATCATAACGCGCCGAGCTTCTGATGAGACCTTCATCGGACGGGTGGCATTAGCAGCATGCTTACGCAGAAAGTGATCCATCAGTTGGGCGAGGTCGTCGCGACGTGAACGGAGCGGCGGAATCAGGATCGGGATGACATTGAGCCGGTAGTAGAGGTCTTCGCGAAATCTTCCATCCTTGACCATCGCTTCGAGATCACGATTGGTTGCGGCAAGAACCCGGACATCGACCCTGATTGGTTGTGTTCCCCCGACCCGCAGAACCTCTTTCTCCTGAAGAGCGCGGAGCAGCTTGGCCTGCATGCTGACATTAATCTCACCAATCTCGTCAAGAAAGAGAGTTCCCTTGTTGGCGATCTCGAAGAGCCCCTTCTTCTCGCCAACCGCGCCGGTGAAGGATCCTTTCTCGTGGCCGAACAGTTCCGATTCAAGCAGGTTCTCGTTGATGGCGGCGCAGTTGATCGCCTGGAAACGCTCCATTGAGCGGGGACTTGCCTTGTGGATGGCCCGGGCAATGCGCTCCTTGCCGGTACCGGACTCGCCGCGTATCAAAACCGTCGAAGAGGATGGGGCGATCCGGATGATCATCTTTTTGACCCGCTCCATCTCGTCCGAATTGCCGACAATCTCCTGGTCGATCGCGTTGAGCCGGGTCGTGGCGTTGGTGACGATACGGAGCAACTCGTCACGGTCGAGAGGTTTTTCGAGGTAGTCGAAGGCTCCTCCGCGCAGTGCCTCTTTGACCGAGTCGATCGATCCGTGAGCTGTCATAAGGATGACTGGCAGCGAGTTGTCGATCTGCGACAGTTCGTTCAGCAGCGCGATTCCATCCATCCCGGACATCTTGAGGTCGGTCAGAACAAGGTCGATCCGTTCCTGTCGAAAGATCCGAAGGGCCTCCTGCCCCGAACCCGCGATCCGGATGTCGTAGAGAGGGTTGCCATTCTCGTCGCGCTCTCCGCTCAGGATCAGTTGCAGAATCTCACGTTGATTCCGTTCATCGTCGACCACCAGGATTTTTCTCACCGCCATCGTCTTTCTCCATTGGGAGATCTCTGATTAAAAATACCTCGGAGAGGATATCGGTAAAGCTGTTCCGACTGCAATACCGGCGCGGTTCAATGTGGTGGCGGATCAACCGGAAGCGTGACGTGAAAGCTGGTTCCCTCACCGGGCCGGCTGGTGACCTTGATCTCGCCGCCGTGCTCCGCGATGATCTTCCGGGTCAGGGCCAGCCCAAGCCCGATACCGGTCTCCTTGGTGGAGAAGTAGGGTTCGAAGATCTGTTCACACATCTCAGGCGTCATGCCCTCACCGGTGTCGCTGAAATCGATTGTCAGCGACGACCGATCGCGGTGCAGCGCTACTGTGAGCACTCCACCTTCCGGCATTGCCTGGACCGCGTTGATCATAATGTTAGAAAAACAGGTCTTGAGGTACTCCGGATCGCCGGATACCAGTGCCGGCAGGTTGTTGCACCCATCTTCAGACTCTGGGCTGACGATTTGGATAGTGACCCCCTGCTGAGTGGCAAGGGTCAAGACAAGGTTTCGAACTTCAGCGATGAGCGCGCAGGCGTCCACCTCGCGACGCTTCAACTTTGCACTTCGTCCGTAGCTGAGAAAATCGCTGACCAGGCGGTTAAGCCGTCCAATCTCGTCCTTAATGGTCGTCAGAATCCGCTGATATTCATTGCGGCTGGCCTCCTCGGTGGGACGGTGCTTGTCGCGAAGGTAGTCGATCGAAAGATTGATAAAGTTGAGCGGATTGCGGATTTCGTGGGCAATACCCGAGGCGAGTCGACCGACAACCGCTGAGCGTTCAGCGCGTTGCAGCTCATCTTCAAGATCGCGGCTGCGTCGCAGTCCAACCAGCATCTCGTTGAAGGTCGTGACCAGCTGACTCACCTCGTGTGGCCCGGCAACCGGTACTTCAAAGTCGATCTCTCCGTCCGCAACCCGCCGTGCCGCATCACCGAGTCGGGTGATCGGTCGGGTCAGGCGCAGGGTGATAGCGATAATCACCCCGACCAGTCCGCATCCGAAGACGGTGAGGGCAGCCAGCCTGATCCGGCCACCTGTCTCCCGAACCTCGGTCAGCCTTCCCATCGAGATCACGATGAAGATTCTCCGCAACCCGCGATCGGTCTCAATCGAAAAGCTGAGCGACCGGGTTCGCGGCTCGCTGGTCGGTTCGCTTCCGGCTGGTTGGACCGGCATCTCGTTGAGTACCGTCAGGTAGGGACGCTGGAGGTCCTTCTCATCGCTGCTGTCAAAGACCTGGCCCTGCTCATCCACCACCAGAAGATGCCGGATGACGCTGCCCGCACTGATCGTCAGGCTCTCCGATGAGCCGCGGTTGACCATATCGTAGAGGTACTCACCGCTTGAGAATGAGCGGTAGACGGTGTCGGTCGCGAGGGTGATGTCCCGGATATACTCATCGACGACGGCGGCGGTGCGCTGCTCAATCTGCTGGTTGAAGAAGGAGAGCGCGATCGCGGTCACCAGGATCGTCGCCGTGACGAGGGCGACCATCTGGGAGCGAAAGCTTGAAAGGAGAATGTCTTTGAGGACTCGCATATGCACTCCGTGCGGACTGGATCAGATGTGAACGGATCGAAAAGACTCCCTGTGCCCGTCAGTTCCGCGCCATTTTACGGCTCCTGGTTTATGGCGCGACTTCTCAGTTTGCCAAATCTTCGCCAATCGTTAACAATAAACTTTTGTTTAAGCGGGAAGTGTCTCACATGAACAAGTTCTACGTTACAACACCTATCTACTACGTCAACTCGCGACCGCATCTGGGCCACCTTTATACGACGATGGTCGCCGACACGATTACAAGGTACAAGCGGCAGCGTGGAGTGGAGACATTCTTCCTGACCGGTACCGACGAGCATGGCCAGAACATCGAGCGGGCGGCGGAACAGGCCGGCATTCCGGTGCGGGAACACGTCGATCGGATCGTTGCCGAGTTTCGAGAGGTCTTTCTCCGGTTCAACCTCCGCTTTGATCACTGGATCAGGACGACAGATGAGAGCCACCAGGAGGGAGTGACGCAGTTCTGGCGGCGGGTGCGTGATAACGGTTACATCTACAAGGGCAACTATGAGGGCTGGTATTGTGTTGGTTGCAACGGGTTCCTGAGTGAGGATGAGACGTTTCCGGGTCCGGAAGAGGTGCCGATCTGTCGAACGCACGAGCGACCCCTCGAACGATTAGCCGAAGAGAGCTACTTCTTCCGCCTCTCAGCGCTCCAGGATCGGCT
>JBEGMZ010000579.1:0-5117 GCA_041182745.1 Acidobacteriota bacterium | reverse complement strand
CTTCCGGTCGCCCAGCTCAGACCTGAGACGAGCTGGAGTTATGAGACGGGACTACACCTCCATCGGGAACGGATCGACCTTGACATCAATGGCTTCGTCAACGAGATCCGCGGAAACATCGTCCTTCAGACATTGATTCTGCCGATGGGTGCGGTCGGTCAGCAGCTTGGCGAGCAACGCATCACGGCGCAGAACGGCAATGGTGTCGTCTTTGTCGCGGCAGCAACCAATCCGGTCCTCATCCGCGCCAACTACGGTGATTCACGGACGGTCGGGATTGAGCAGAAGTTCGACTTGCAGGTCTCATCGCACTGGACGCTTGGTCAGAACTTTACCTGGCTCCGCGCCGCCAACACCCGGACGGGTCTGCCGCCGACAATCGAGGGAGGAACTCCGGCGCCACAGGGAAATCTGCGTCTGCGCTATGCTCCGGCCGGCGGGCGTCTCTGGATCGAGCCGTACCTCTACGCTGCGCGCCGCCAGACGCGACTCTCCAGCCTTGACCTTGAGGACCGACGGACTGGGGCGATGCGCTCCCGGACGAGCATCCAGAACTTCTTCCGTCGGGGCGCCACCGTGCGCGGGCTGGTGGCATCCGGGCCGGACGCGACCTTCGGAACGGCCGACGACACCCTGATCGCGACCGGCGAGACGCTGGCGCAGCTCCAGACGCGAGTGCTTGGAACCGCTGCCAGTGCCCCGCTCTTCCCATACATCCCGGGCTTTGCGACCTTTGGCCTGCGTGGAGGCTTCCGACTTGGAGAGAGTCACGAGGTCGTCTTCGATCTCGAGAATCTGAATGATCGCAACTATCGTGGCATCAGCTGGGGAATGGACGCTCCGGGCCGGAGCTTCGGATTCCGCTACCGGTACCGGTTCTAGCGGTCGCGGTGAGAAGCTCTGGCAAATGAGGCCCGCTTGTTCAAAAGTTGCCGCTTGCAGTTCGGGCTGCTTCCGCCTGGACGGCGCTGCGAGCTGGCGTTGGTACTTTATGTGTAAAGTGGGGCAATCGACTTTGCAATGGTCGATCGACATTTTATCCTGTCTCTCTGTTGATCGGTTCAGACGGTTCTTTGTTTCAACGGTGAGCTGCCGGTTGATGTCGCCGGCCTGGAGAGCGAAACGATCGGGTAACTGACGAAAGGTGTGACGTGGAAGCAAGAGAGGTTGTTAATCAGGAAATTTCAGCGCCGATTCCGCTGCTCGATCTGAAGGCCGGATATGGGCCAATACGCGATGAGATCAGGGCCGCGGTCGACCGGGTGATCGAGTCTCAGAACTTTATCCTTGGCCAGGAGGTTGAAGGGCTGGAGGAGGAGGTCGCGGCCTATTCACAGTGCCGGTATGGCATCGGGGTCTCATCAGGGACCGATGCCCTGATGGCGGCGCTGATGGCGATCGATATCCAACCGGGCGACGAGGTGATCACCGCCCCCTATACCTTCTTCGCGACGGCCGGGACCATCTGGCGCCTGGGAGCGAAACCGGTCTTTGTCGACATCGATGCGGCGACATTCAACATCGACCCGGCGCTGATCGAGCGGGCAATTACGCCGCGAACACGGGCGATCATGCCGGTGCACCTCTTTGGGCAGATGGCGGAGATGGACTCGATCATGGAGATCGCCAACCGCTACAATCTGACTGTGATCGAGGACGCAGCGCAGGCAATCGGCTCGGAGTACAAGGGGCGGCGGGCCGGCTCGATCGGCCATCTGGGCTGCTTCAGCTTCTTCCCGTCAAAGAATCTTGGCGGCTTTGGCGATGGCGGTATGGTGACAACGAACGATCCCGCCCTTGCGGAGCGGGTCCGGCTGCTGCGCAATCACGGCGCCTTCCCAAAGTACTATCACAAATTTGTTGGTGGAAACTTTCGGCTCGACGCCCTCCAGGCGGCGGTTCTGCGCGTCAAGCTGAAGCACCTCGACTCGTGGAGCGAGGGGCGGCAGCGGAACGCGGCCACTTACCGCGAACTCTTTACCTCGGCCGGACTGACCCGGGTCGGGCTGCCCTGCGAGGTTCCTGACCGGCGTCACATCTACAATCAGTTCGTGATCAGGGTTCCACGGCGTGATGAGCTCATGGCCTGCCTGAAAGAGAACCGGATCGGGACCGAGATCTACTATCCGGTACCGCTCCACCTCCAGGAATGTTTCGCGGAACTTGGCCACCAGCGAGGCGAAATGCCGGCCAGTGAGGCGGCGGCGGATGAGACGCTCGCGCTGCCGGTCTACCCTGAGCTGAGTGACCGGGACAAGGCGCGGATCGTTGGAGTGATCAGGGATTCGGGACTGGTCTGCTAATCGAAAGGTCAGAGCAGAATGGCTCCGGTCACCAATTCCTTCGACGGGAGACAGATTGCCATTCATCTCTCCGAAACCAGTTGACGGTGTGGATGATCACCAGCCGGATGATCGAGAGAACTGCGGCGATCAGCAGCCAGAGCCACATCATCTTTGCCTGACCAGCTCCCGGGAACCAGTGAAAGACGGCACCGAGAGAGACGAGGCCGATCAACAAATAGCCAACTGCGGTTAGGAATTCTCGTTTCAGTGTGTCTTGGATCATGCAATAACGATGCTAAGCGGACAGGATTCGGTCAAGCTGCATGGCCGCCATCAGATTGCCCTCGATCTTTATCTTGCCTGACATAACTGCAGATGTCGCACTCGTCTCCTGCCGGTAGAGTTTGTTGAGGGTGACCAGTGACATCCGCAGCGTAACCTCAGCCGGGGTATCGGTATTGCTGACGATCGCCGGCGAGGCCTTGCCGGAGATATAGATGACTCCGCCCTCGTCAAAGATCAATCGGGCGTCAGTACTGAACTGGGTACCAGCGGCCAGCTTCTCTCGAATCATCCTTGTCAGTTCATCAATTGTCAGATCGGCCACGGATCTACCTCACATTCTTCAGTCAGGATTATAGCTTAACCAGCAGTTTGCCGATATTCTCGCCGGTAAAGAGCCGGGAGAGGGCGTGCGGGGCCTGTTTCAGCCCTTCCACCTCGTCGATGCGGTAGCGGATGCGCCCCTCAGCGAACCATTTTCCAAGGTGGGTAAACGCTTCAGCGGCGCGGGGCTGATAGTCGGTAACGATAAATCCCTCGACTCGCGCCCGTCTGACCAGGATATTGCCGAAGGCATAAGGCCCAGGTACAGGTTTGGTCGCGTTATAGCCGGAGATAAGGCCGCACAGGACAATGCGGGCCCGCAGGTTAATTCGGGCAAGCACGGCGTCGAGGATCGATCCGCCAACATTCTCAAAGTCGATATCGATCCCGTTCGGGCATTCACGTCGGAGCCCGAGCGCAACATCCTCATTCTTGTAGTTGATGGCGCCATTGAACCCGAGTTCGTCAACCAGCCAGCGGCATTTCTCATCACTGCCGGCGATACCGACGACGTGGCACCCCTTGATTCGGCCAATCTGGCCGACGAGCGAACCGACCGCTCCAGCCGCGGCTGAGACGACCAGCGTCTCACCCTCTCGCGGCTGACCGATATCGAGCAGTCCGAAGTAGGCAGTCATGCCGATGTGGCCAAGCAGGCCGAAGTGGGCCGTGAGTGGAATGCCGGCTATCTCCGGCAGGATGTTGAGCTGATGACCCTTGCAGACGGCATACTCCTGCCATCCGAAGAGCCCCTGAACGTGGGCGCCTTCGGGAATCGCCGGATGGCGCGACTTCTCAACGACACCGATGGCAATACCACGCATGACTTCACCAATTGGCACCGCCGGAAGGTAGGTATCCGTCGCCGCCCACATCCGATTGGTCGGGTCGAGCGAGAGGTAGAGTACCCGAACCAGGACTTCGTCCTCGTGAAGCGTGGGAATCGGCGTCGCTGTCCACTCAAAGTCGGACTCACGAAGGTCACCGACCGGCCGTGAAATAAGACGCCATTGATGGTTTTTCTCAACCGACATGACCGTACCTCCTATTAAGTGATGAGATGAGGATAAAGGCTCGGGGCACAAAAGTCCATCAATTAAACCGCCGATAAGACGTGAGGGAATACGTGCTTCCACGGACGCGATGAGTCTTATCAGATCTCACGCCGAACCGGAGCGATGACGCTTGAGATGAGGGTTCCCGCGACCAGCGCGACGGCGGTCAGGATCATCTTGAAGGTCGTGTCGATTCCCGAGACGACCTTCTCATCAAGCATGGCGGCAAGACCGCGAAAGCCGACACTGCCCGGGACAAGAAGGAGGATACCAGGAACCTGAGTGATGACCGCCGGCCGATCCATCCAGCGGGCATAGGCGGTGCTGAAGAGGCCGACGAGCAGGGCACCAAAGAAGACTCCGAGCTGCGGGCCGAGAAGCTGATCGCCAAGTCGGCTGCCCACTGTGGCGATAATGCCGGCCAGAACGATCCAGAGCGCATCGTCGCGATGAGCCCGGAGCAGGATGGTGAAGGCGATCGGCATAACAAGTATCGCCGGCAGAATGGTCCATCCGGGGAGCGGAACCGGGCGGACGGTTGGTGCCGGCCCGATGAGAAGACTGACGGCGGCGCTTCCGACCGCGACGCCGAAGCCGATGGCGAGAAAGGTGATGAAGGCATTATTGAGTCGCGAGGTGCCCGAGGAGAGATGCTGGGTTGAGAGCTCGATCATGGCGACGGTGAGCGTCAATCCTGGCATCAGGACGATCAGACCCGGGAGGAGAGTGTGCGAAACGGCGAGCGGACCGAACATCAGGCCGAGCAATGAGGCGGCGGCGGATGCGGTGAAGGCGGCAATCGGCTCAAAGACCCGGCCCAGCTCGCTCGAGCGCTCAAAATAGCGGGCGAGAAGACCGATCATCCAGCCAATCAGCGCCGAGACAACAATTTCGCGCCACCCCCCGCCAATCAGGCGGGAGGCGGCAGCCGATGCGAGAGCATAGGCGAGAGTCCGTGTCCACTGCCCATACTGCACCGGCTGACGGAGGATCTGGTTGATCATGCTCGCCCCCTCGGCCGGATCGTGAGCGCCGCGCATCACTCCAATTGTTACGTCGTCGAGCTCTGCCAGCCGACCAAGGTTGACCTCACCCGGCTTGACGCGCAGCAGAAAGGTCTGCTGATCATCCTCGGGACCGAAGGCCGCCAGCATCGAGGTCGGTGTCGAGA
>JBEGMZ010000578.1:0-3020 GCA_041182745.1 Acidobacteriota bacterium | reverse complement strand
GGACTGTTCGCGCGTGGGACGACGATGGTGCGCGAGAAGACGCCGACCCGGAACCATACCGAAGTGATGCTGCGGGAGTGTGATGCCGATTTCAGCGAGACCCACAAGGAGGGAGAGACGATCCTTGCGGTCAGAGGTGGGCGCGCGCTTCAGGCGCTGGGTGAGTATACGGTCGCGGGGGATCTCTCCTCGGCCGCCTTCTTTGTAGGAGCCGCGCTGATCGTCCCGGACTCGGAGATCCGGCTGCGCCATATCGGGATCAACCCGTCGCGGCTGGCGCTGATCGAAGTCCTGCAGCAGATGGGCGGAGAGGTGCAGATCGTCGACGAGCGGCTGGCGCACGGCGAGCCGGTTGCGGATCTGATCGCGCGGACCTCGCGGCTTCGTGGAGACCACGTACTGAGCGGAGCGGTGATCGCGAACCTGATCGACGAGATCCCCATTCTGGCGGTGATCGCGACCCGGCTCGAGGGGGTGTTGACAATCCGCGAAGCCGGCGAGCTGCGCGTGAAGGAGAGCGATCGCATCCGGGCGATTGTCGACAATCTGCGGCAGCTCGGAGTCGAGGTGGAGGAGTTCGAAGATGGGTTGCGGCTCCACGGTGGGCAGGGGCTGCGCGGAGGGATGATCGATTCGCGCGGCGATCACCGGATCGCAATGTCGTTCGCCGTCGCCGGGCTGATAGCCGAGGGTGAGACCATTATTGACGGGGCTGAGGCCGCCTCGGTCTCGCTGCCTGAGTTCTATCGGCTGATGGCTGGAATGGGAGCCTCAATCCGGGAAGAGCGATGAAACCGATCTTTCTCGTTGGGTTTATGGCCTGTGGCAAGACGACCGTAGGGCCACTGTTGGCGGTACGGTCTGGTCTTCCCTTCACCGACCTCGACCTCGTGATCGAATCGAAGCGCAAACTCACCATCGCCGAGATCATCGGACGGGAAGGTGAAGAGGCGTTTCGTCAGCTTGAGACGGCGACGCTGCGCGAGGTGATTGCCGCGACGCCAGGGGTGATTGCGCCGGGGGGTGGAGCAATTACGCGACCCGAGAACCGGGTATTGATGGCGACCGCCGGCACGGTCGTCTGGCTCGACGCGCCATTCGAGCTCTGCTGGGAGCGGATCAGGCAGGATAAGGTCGTGCGACCATTGGCGAGGGATGAGGAGGCGGCACGGTCAAGGTACGAATCACGACTGCCACTCTATCGCCAGGCGTCGCTGCGAATCGCGGTCGCGGCGGTGATGACGCCGGAAGAGATTGCTGACCGTATTATTGAGGGTTTGGCCGGACTATGAACTCGCGCTCGCGCCCGAAGGCGACCAGAATTCTTGTCCGTGGCGCCAACTGGATTGGCGACGCGGTGATGAGCACGCCAGCGCTCCAGCGGTTGCGTGCCTCCTTTCCGGACGCCCACCTTACACTTCTGACAACACCTCTGACCTGCGAACTCTTTGCCGGACGCCAGGAACTGGTCGACGAAGTGATGCCCTATAACCGAAAAGAGGGTGGATGGCGGACGCTCTGGCGAATGCTGCCGCGGATCAGGGATGGCAGATTCGACCTCGCGATCCTTTTCCAGAATGCCTTTGAGGCCGCACTGCTGGCCAGGCTGGCGGGAATACCCTCTCGGATCGGCAATGCCACGCAGGGGCGGAGCCTGCTGCTGACCCGACGACTCCACCGGGAAGCGGAGCACCGGAACCGCCACCAGATCTGGGACTACCTCGATCTGGTTGCCGCGACCGAGCAGGTCTTCCTTGGAGATCGATTCCGGCCGCTGGAGGAGTCGCCACTGCCAAGACTGGCGGTCAGGTCAGCCGAGACGGCTGCCGGCGAGCGGCTGCTGCGGGGTGTCGACCGGCCGGTGGTGGCGCTCAATGTCGGGGCGACCAACAGTCGGGCAAAGTGCTGGCCGGCCGGCCACTTTGCCGAGCTGGCAACCCGGTTGGCGCGCTCAACCGGTGCGACGATGGTGCTGATCGGCGGCCCGGGAGAGATCGATGCGGCGAACGCGGTCGCCAGACAGGCGTCAGGCACGCCGCTGATCAACCTTGCCGGATCGACGACACTCCCGGAGCTGCTCGGAGTCCTGAGCCTCTGCGCACTCGTCATCAGCAACGATACCGGCCCGGCCCACATTGCAGCGGCGCTTGGCCGCCCTACCCTGACCCTCTTCGGCCCGACCAATGAGTTCGAGACTGCACCAACCGGCCCGTATGCCGATCTTCTACGGGTTGACGGCATCGACTGTGCCCGGTGTATGTATCGCGACTGCCCGATCGATCATCGTTGCATGACGGGATTATTGGTCGATACAGTGTACAATAGGGCGCTGGAGATGCTGGAGGCGCAGGAGAGATGAGACGAAGGGCGATATTTCTGGACCGCGATGGCACGATCAATATCGACACCGGCTACATCTCGGCAGTCGAGCAGTTTCAGCTCTACGATTTCGCTGCACCGGCAATCCGGCTTATCAACCAATCAGGCTGGCTGGCGATCGTCGTCACCAACCAGGCAGTGATTGGCCGCGGGCTCTGCCGCGAAGAGGATGTGGCCGGGATCCACGCCATCATGGGCCAAAGGCTGGCGAGTGATGGCGCGCGGATCGATGCCGTCTACTGTTGTCCGCACTATCCGCCGGAGGATGGCGCGACCGCCGCGGGTCTTCGGGTGGAATGTGAGTGCCGCAAGCCCCGACCAGGCCTCATCCGCCAGGCCGGGCGAGACCACGCGCTCGATCTCGATTCGTGCTGGATGATCGGTGACCGCTACCGTGACCTCGCGGCAGGATTCGCAGCCGGCACACGCGGACTGCTGGTTCGCACCGGCCACGGCAGCACGGAGTATGAACGCGATCGCGCGGGTTGGGCGCGCCAGCCGGATGGTGTGGCCGCCAACCTCTACGAAGCGGTCGGACTGATCCTTCAACTGGATCGGCCTCGCAATGAGGAGGATCAATGATCGAGATCGCCCCTTCAATTCTATCGGCCGATTTTACGAGGCTTGGAGAGCAGATTGCC
>JBEGMZ010000577.1:0-2990 GCA_041182745.1 Acidobacteriota bacterium | reverse complement strand
CCGAGGGATGTGAGGTGCTGATAACTAATGCAGGTCTGACTTTTGCTCTTGATAGATCCGTAAAAGGATACCGCACGAGAACAACATCACCTCTCAAGTAATTGCTCATATATATCGTCTTCTGCGTTGTTCCAGATTGTACTTAAAGATGGCTCACTCGCTTCCATCCAAAACTTTTCGTCCTCGGAAAGTATTGTCACCAAAACTTCCACCCCTTCAGGAAGATTGACATTTTCAAGTAGCTCAATTCTCCCTTCTTTTACTACAGCTCTAACTGTATTCAACATCTCTTATCCCCCTACTCTTGAGACCAGCTCATCATCCACCGTAATCGTCCGGCGAATCCGTTTAATGCCGAGACCGCAAGACACCCCCCTTACCTCAGAGTGGTTCTCGCCGGATCAGGCCGGAGCGAACGGCATTACCGGTATATATAACCAGCGGGCCTGTTTCCCGATAAAGGGCCAAACGAGCTGACCGAACTTAATGATTATCGGGCAAACGGACTCTGTTTCAAATAGCCGGGTCGGAAAATGTCAGTGACCAGACAAACCCGGCTATACATTAATAGAGCGAGCCTATCCTGAGACAGGGGTAATGAGATTGGCTGTGATCTCTGGAGTTCAGTTCGGAATGACCGGAATCCGTCACCGTCGCAGCCTTGAGGTTGAAGCCGGACACAGATTATTGACAGCCACAGACCAGGACGGTAGATTGGGGTTGCCTATCAGCGTCGTGTCGCCGAATCCAGGAGCAACACGATGACCACACTATTCAACTTTGGCCGAGCAATCGGCCACGATTTTAAGCGAGAGCAGACTGCCGAAGACCTCCGCCTCGAAGTTGCCAGCTTCAAACTCGCCGGTACAGGTGGCTTTCTCTCCATCGTCAAATATCTCTGCTTCGCCATCCTTGGCAGCCTGAACTTCCATCTCTTTTACTCCCATCTTCCCGGAATCTGGGGAGTCGGCCTTGGCGCAGTCGCGATCCTATTTGAGTGCTGTACCATCTATTTCTGGAATTCCCAGAACCGGAGCGCCGGCAGTCACCAGCGGGCACTCCAGGCCTTTGCCGTCATCTTTACTGTCGCGTCTTTTGTCCACGGCAGCGCCGCACTCTACCAATTGGCCGGCGTCGGTCCTTCGCTGCACCTACCGCTTGAGATCTACTCGAAATTTCTGGCCTTCCCGCTTCTCTTTGGGCTGATGGTCCTTGCCGTGTGCGTCCTGCACTACGCCCACTGGCAGACGCGGATATACGAAGCACAGGCCGAGACCCAGCTCCGAGCCGCACGAAGCCGGGCCGAGCTGATCACCGAAGCAGTCGATCTTGAGAACAAGGCACAGATAGAGACTGAGCGGCTCCACTTTCTGGAGAAGAAACTCGTCCTGGAGGAGCAGTACGTATCGGTGCTCGAGAAGTTCGTGGCCATCAAGTCCCGGGGACAACGTGCACTCGATCGGATCGAGGATCCCGATGTCCGTCGCGAAATCAACGCCGCTCTTGGCCGCACAACGACAGAGCTGCCGGCACCTCGCCGGATCGCACCATTGCCAAGCTCCATTCCAGCCGCAGTGGGTGACAATGACCCAAAATAGCAGCGCCTTCCAGGCCGATCATTGGAGGGGAGGCGCAATCACCACTGATCAATTGCAATTCACCACTCAACGGTGCAGCAGGAGCAAAGGCACCGATCGCATCATCCGTGCCACCAGTAGCACGGGTCAGAAGTGCCACTGGTGGCACACAACAGCTAAGACTAAGAAAAGCAACGATTTCCGGGAAGGGCAGGTCTCGTCTCGTGTCACCCTCTACGATGCCTGGACACGAGTGGAAATTTGGTGGCACAGGTTGGTCATTATTCAGCCGGACCGCCACGATTTCACCCAATGGCAAGCGATCTTCCGTCAGGAAATATCTCAGGTGGTACACGCAGGCCGCCATTGAAAGGATCTATGCGCAACAATCATAAAGTCGTCCTCGCCATTCCAACCCTGGAAGCGCTGTGCAATCTGCCGCCGGAGGTCCTGTGGCTGGAGATTGCCGAGTTGGCCGAGCACAGCGTGCCACCAGTGGCACAGTCAGCGGAAGCGCTTCTTGCCGATCGCTCCGTGCTGCCATCACCCGAGACGGTCCACGCACTCTGGCTCTCCCACGAGGAGCAGACCTCGGTCGGTAGCGCGGAGAGGGAGTCAGCCTGTACTTGAAAAAATCGAGACTGGCCGGGGTAATACCGGAGGGGTGAGAGAACGATTGTGAAGAGACCGCGATCAAAGGGCAGTATCAAGAATCGGAAGGCCGTCGTCTTCAAAGCTGCTCCAAGTCGGCGGCGAGGAGCCGGCCTTCATCTCTCATCTTCAGGTGGCAACAAATATCTTGACCGGCTGCTGCTGCAGATACGCGTCGCCGGCATTCCGGCGCCCGATTATCGCCGTCGAATATCAGGGTGGCGTCTTCAATCGTCAGGCCAGCCACAGCTCGATCGGCGGACTGACTCGCGATTACGAGAAGTTCACCGAAGCGAGCCTCGCCGGCTGGCGCCTCATCCTCGTCACGGCGGTGACCGTCGAGAACGGTGCGGCCATCGAATGGATTACCCGAGCCTGGGAAGATGGGATGGAGACAATGGCGAAAGACTGAACTTTCGGAACAAGAGGTAGGGGATTGATTCCTGTAGACCCACAGGCTGAACATCACCGAAAATCCGCAACTGCCATTGTTAGAAGAGCGGTCCACCTTTACATTCTTTGGCCTTATGCCAGAGAAGTCGGTTTTTCCAAGTATCGTAAATCCAATATACATCTCTCACGAGCAGCTTTGCTCTCTTCCTTGTCGTGCATAGTTGCCTTCGATCGTCTAATGTTTAAGGTCAGCAACGGGATTTATAGTTGCGCTGGAGTAAATCCCTGTTTAAATGCCATTATAATCTGTAGACGGATAGTCCGCAAAGGGGCATGACACTCTCGTACCAAGAAAATCCAGCATGCTAC
>JBEGMZ010000576.1:0-4039 GCA_041182745.1 Acidobacteriota bacterium | reverse complement strand
CAGGCTCAGAAGCCTATAACCTCAGTTGGTCGGAGGATTGGTTGAAGGGGTAGTTGGAGATTCAGCATATTTTCAGCTTGGCTTAGCCCGGTTGAAGGCTCGGCTTGGGTTTTGGATAATGCTCCTGACCGGACTTGAACAGAATTGAAGGAGATTGTATTGGCTACAGTTACAATGAAAGAGCTGCTTGAAGCGGGCGTCCACTTCGGGCATCAGGTTCGCCGATGGAATCCGAAGATGAAGGAGTATATCTTCGGTGAGCGAAACGGTATCTACATCATCGACCTGCAGAAGACTCAGCGGATGTTTAAGGATGCCATGAAGTTCCTGACCACCCTCACCTCAGAGGGTACCGGCAAGACGGTCCTCTTCGTCGGAACGAAGCGGCAGGCGATGGACGCCATCAAGGAAGAGTCCCTGCGGTGTAACCAGTTTTATATCAACCAGCGCTGGCTGGGCGGGCTCCTCACCAATTTTCAGACCATTCAGAAGTCGATCAAGCGGCTCAAAGAGATCGAGGCGATGCAGGCGGATGAAGAACGCATCAAACGGTATGAAAAGAAGGAGCAGCTCCAGATTGAGCGTGAGCGCCAGGCGCTTGAGAAGAACCTCTCCGGAATCAAAGAGATGAAGCGTCTGCCGGACGCCATCTTTGTGATCGATACCAACAAGGAAGAGATTGCGGTCAAGGAGGCCAATCGGCTTGGAATACCGGTAGTAGCGGTTGTCGACACCAACTGCACGCCGGAAGGCGTCAGCTACATCATTCCCGGTAATGACGATGCGCTGCGCGCAGTTCGCCTCTTCAGTTCGCGCATTGCCGATTCGATCCTCGAGGGGCAGCAGATGGCCCAGCAGAAGGAGGCGGAAGACGCTCTCCAGGCGGCCGAGCAGGCGACAATGTCAGGAGTAACGGTTGAGTTCAAGCCGCGTCAATCAAAAGACCGGGGAGACCGAGGTGGCCGAGGGCAAGACCGTGGAGGTCGTGGTGACCGGGATCGCCGGCCGCGTCCTCCCGGAAGATCTGCGCCATCACCGGTCAGTGCTCCGGCACCTGCGCCCGAGGTATCCGCGGCGGAAGGGGCTGCCACTGACAGTCCGGCTGAATCCGCCTGATTACGGCGCGGGCGGTTCGGAGTGGAATCGCTCAAAGATTGTTCAGGCGCAGCCATTACCGCAATTGAGGCTGCGCCTTTTCTTTAATCACCCGCTCTGGAACAGGTTATTCAACCCACCGCTCCTGCTTCGGGCTGCTCCCGTTCAGGGTACCCTGGTCTGGGACGAGGTTCGACACTTGAGACATCTCAGTCCGGCCGCTCGGCCGGAAGTGATTCGGCGTGGAGCCGGATCAGTGTAAAAAGAGAAAAGCGAGAAAGAAGAAGAGAGGAATAAAGGATTATGGCTATCACATCCGAGATGGTTCGCAATCTGCGTGAGAAGACAGGTGCCGGCATGATGGAGTGCAAAAAGGCCCTGACAGAAGCAGACGGCGATGAGGAGAAGGCGATCGATATTCTGCGTAAATCAGGGCTGGCGAGCGCGAAGAAGCGTGAGGGCCGGATCGCAGCGGAGGGCGCTGTCTCGTCCTACACCACATGGGTGGAAAGGTCGGCGTACTACTCGAGATCAACTGTGAGACGGACTTTGTGGCCCGTTCCGATGACTTCCAGCGGTTCATCCGTGATATCGCGATGCACATCTGCGCTTCAGAGCCCCAGTATGTGACACGAGAAGAGGTTCCGACCGAGGTGATCGACAAAGAGAAGGAGATTGCCCTCGGGCAGGCAACGGCCGATCCCAAGAATGCCAACAAGCCAGCCAATATCATTGAGAAGATGGTGCAGGGGCGGATCGATAAGTTCCTCACCGATGCCGTCTTACTGCAGCAGCCCTTTGTCAAGGACCAGACGATCACGATCAGCGACCTTGTCACCCAGATGACGGCGAAGACCGGTGAGAAGGTCAGTATCCGCCGGTTCACCCGCTACAAGTTGGGTGAGTGTCTGGAGAAACGGGTCGACGATTTCGCAGCCGAAGTGGCAGCGATGAATCAGTAGACTGAATGTTGTAGGCAGAGTATTCCTGGCCGCCGGAGAGTGCAGCCGACATTACGGGTGCGCTTTCCGGACGGCCATCTGCAAGGGCGACAATCGTGCAAGACAGAGTCCAACCGAAGAGCCTCCTTTTTCGCCGAATCCTGTTAAAACTGAGCGGCGAAGCGCTCATGGGTGACACCGGCTACGGGATCGACCCGCAGGTAGTTCAGCGCATTGCGGAAGAGATCCGCGAGGTTCACTCGCTGGGCATCGAAATCGCCCTCGTCGTTGGCGGCGGAAACATATTTCGAGGAATCAAGGCAAGTGCATCGGGGATGGATCGTGCGTCAGCCGATTACATGGGAATGCTGGCGACGGTCATGAACGCGGTCGCACTGCAGGACGCGCTGGAAAAGAAAGGCGTCTATACCCGTGTCGTCTCGGCGATAGAGATGCGTGAGGTGGCAGAACCGTTCATCAGGCGTCGGGCCATCCGCCATCTCGAGAAGGGCCGACTGGTCATCTTCGCGGCAGGAATCGGCCAGCCCTTCTTCACGACCGATACGGCAGCGGCGATGCGTGCCCTTGAGATACAGGCCGACGTTATTATGAAGGCGACTCGCGTCGGTGGCATCTACACGGCCGACCCGAAAACGGACGCGACGGCGGTCAAGATCGAGCAGCTCAGCTACATGCGGCTGCTGCAAGAGGATCTGCGAGTGATGGATGCCTCAGCTGTCTCCCTCTGTCGCGACAATCGGCTGCCAATCATCGTCTTTGATATGACCGTCCACGGTAATATTCAGCGGGCCGTACTTGGCGAGCGGGTCGGGTCGATCGTGCAACCGGACGATCAGATAATCAAAAGCAGTTCAAAGTGATGGAGGAGTTATGACCAGGGAGATCACCACTGAGGCAAAAACGAGAATGGAGAGGGTGCTTGAGGACTTCAAGCAGAAGCTCTCGTCGGTGAGGACCGGGCGGGCCTCGACCAGCATCCTCGATCCTCTTCACGTTGAGTATTACGGCACGCCGATGCCACTCAATCAGATCGCCACCGTGCACGCTCCGGACGCCTCGATGCTGACGATTCAGCCATTCGATCAGTCGATGATCAACGAGATCGAGAAGGCGATCCGAACGTCAGATCTTGGGCTCAACCCGTCGAATGATGGAAAGTTGATTCGGGTTCCCATCCCCCCACTTACCGAAGAACGGCGTCGCCAGTTCGTCAAGGTCGTTCACGAGATGGCCGAAGAACACAAGACAGCCACGCGCAACGTTCGACGTGACGCCAACGAAAAACTGAAAAAGGCGCTCAAGGACAAGCTGATCTCAGAAGACATGGAGAGGGGAGCGCTTGATGAGGTGCAGAAGCTGACCGATTCGATCATTGCACGAATCAGTGACGCCTCAAAGCACAAAGAAGACGAGATCCTCAAGGTCTGACCGTCAGGGTATCGGCGTCAATTGGTGACCTTGAAAGCGGCAGCCCGCCGGGAGGGCCACCTGGTGTGGTTGCCAGTGCGTTGACCAGCGCGTTGAGATGAGAGGATTCGATCCTCAGTGCTGCCGTTGTGGCCCACTCTAATGGTGCAGCGCAGATGGGCTCGGGTGGCAGGCTCTTCCTGATCACGATCGCAGGCCGAGAACAGTCGGTACTGCCCTTCCCAGCCGTCCAGCCGAAGAGAATAGCGCGACGAGAGTAACAATCTGATAAATGGGTCTGACCTTAAGACCAGGGAGAACCATAATGAAACTGGCGATTCGCGGAGGCAGCCCGGTTCGGAGTGCCTCGTTTCCCGCATGGCCGATCTACGATGGCCGGGAGTCGCAAGGGCTGCAATCGGTGCTTGAGAGCCGCAACTGGGGAGGTTATCCCTGTCCGAACGAGCTCGCGCGTGAACTGGGAAGGCAATTTGCGGCCCACCATGGGGCTGGCTACGGTGTAGCGGTGACCAATGGGACGGTCTCGCTCGAACTGGCGTTGCAGGCCGCTGGGA
>JBEGMZ010000575.1:0-6530 GCA_041182745.1 Acidobacteriota bacterium | reverse complement strand
GGCTCAACAATCGAGGCATCGCGCGCGCCGCTTTGCGTAACAACTCTCATCCGGCCGCCCGCGGCAACAATGGCGGCGTCCGGGTGGTTTTTGGGTTGCGTCCCCCTTCTCTGAATCACTGATCACTGCGGGTGCGGCACGGAGTGCCCGCACCCGGTTCCCCGGCTGCGCCGAAGGCGCAGCCGAAAATTTTTGGCAAAATACTAGGTAAAAGATCAAGTCCGGATTTGGGGCGGTTCACGCCCCCCCAAATGTCCAAAGTACAGGCCCAGGGTGCAACCCCGGGTAGACTGGCACACCATTCCGACGTTCTGGGGAAATGTCAGTGATCACGTAATCTTGAATAAATTTGGACACCGCCGAGAAGGACCATTATCATCGCCGTAGGCACTCCTTTTGCCCCAACGGGGCGCCGCATACCAGCCTAGGGTGACCCCTTGGGCAAGCTTCCCCACACGAAACCGGGAGGCCCCAAAGATCACTCCGCGTTGAACCGCAATGGCCGTCCAAGAACGTGGCGGCGAAGACCCCACGAATCGGCATAACGGACGTGATTGATCCACCCCCGGACGGAGGAGTGGAACTCATCACGGGAGATCTCACCCCGCGCATATTCGTTCCATCTCTCCCGCAGTCGGCGCGAGAACTTGACGACATTGCGTGATTTGACTCTCCGGTAGCCCGGGTAGACGACGAACCCCAGCCACGGAATGCCGTGAGTACAAGGGATGACCTGCGACTGTGGTTCATGGATCGTCAGGCGTAGCGACCCTAGAAACCCGATGATCTCTCGCTTCCAGGCATAGAGCTGACGTTTACTGTTGCTGAAGAGCGCAAAATCATCGACATAGCGCAGGTAGTCACGGCAGCCCAGCTTATCTCGGACAAAGAGATCCAGCGGCGTCAGGTAGACATTGCTCCAGAACTGGCTGGTCAGATTCCCGATCGGCAGTCCTCGAGGTCGACAGATTGCCAGCAGGTTGTCATTTGAAAAGAAGACCATATCGTACTCTTCGTCCAGCAGCCCCACGCCGCTCTTGATTATTCGATCGACCAGCCAGAGTACCTGCTCATCATGGATTGACTGCGAGATGATTCGAAAGAGAATCTCATGATCGATCGACGGAAAATGCTGAATTATGTCTGAGCGAAGAACGTATCGATACTGGCGCGAGAGTTGTTGCAGCCGGTCAACGGCGAGATGTGTTCCCTTGCCGATCCGGTTGGCATAAGAGTCGCTAATAAATCCCTTTTCAAAGACTGGCTCGATGATGTTACAGAGCGCGTGGTGAACGACTCGATCGCGAAACTCGGCCGCGCTGATAAATCGCTCTTTCGGGTCGTAGATCGTGAAGCTATGGTAGTCACACGGCAGATAAGTAAAGTTCGATAGCTCCTCCTCGAGCAGCAGCAATCGATCAGCGAGCTGATGCTCGAAGCTGGCGGCAGCCTGTTTCGCCCGCTTACCCTTGGCAGCCTTGCGGTAGGCAAGGAGCAGATTGGACCATTCGACAACCTGACCATAGAGAGGATTGAGCATATGAAGAGCAAGAGTATGACCCCAGAGATGACTATCCTGACCAAGACCTTCGATCTATTGGACTGGCTCCTGCCAAAATTGGAGACGTTTCCCAAGCCATACCGGCTAACTCTTACGCAGCGGCTTGGCAACTCATCCCTCGATTTTCAGGAATCGATCTTTGACGCGATGAGCGAAGGGGGACGGACTCGTCAACGCCACCTGAGAGTCGCCGATGCCCAGCTCAACAAAGTTCGGCTCTATCTTCGTCTGGTCCATCGACGCAAATGGATCAATGATGGCCAGTACCACCACGCCAGCGATATGGTCGCTGAGATTGGGCGAATGCTGGGAGGATGGATCAAGGCTCCCAGACAGCAAGAGGACTAAGGGGCTGCTCTTCAAACGATCGTTCAGGGTGAAGAGCCGTGGGCGTTGGCCGACTGCTCTCCACCCTGGGATGCGCCCGACGGTAGTCTGAACCGTGCGGACCGGACCCCGCTGCGCCTTCTCTATCTCTTCGCCGCGGCCGGCAAAGCGTACTCGGCCGGCAATTCTGGAAGTCACGAACCCCGATCACAGGGAGTGACCCGGCCGATCCCGACGGGAGCGGCCCTCAATGAAGAGGGGACAGAGGAGTGGGACGCAACCCAAAAACCACCCGGACGCCGTTATTGTTGTTGCGGTTGGCCGGATGATTGTTGTTACGAAAAGCGGCGCGCGCGTTGTCTTGATTGTTGTTCCACGAACCGCCCCGAACCAGCGTCACAGCGTGCCCGACCATCGGCGCAGGTCGATGGCCAGTTGATCATACGTCAAGTGGTATGATTTTGCAGGGCGCGAGTCTCTTGTGGTCGATTTTTGTATCGGGTAGGAGGGAGCCTCACGGCTCCCGTCCTCCCACACCACCGGACGTGCGGTTCCGCATCCGGCGGTTCACCTAGAAAATTGAAGTTTACGCAGCTGATCAAGCAGCGAAATGAGTCCCCGTCGATCAAAGTAGGCCTTCGGGAATGCCTTGTTCATGTTTGACGCTCCAGCATTCCACCACGGTCCGCGTCCGTTCATCGCTGACTTCCACGCCCGCATTTCTTCCAGCCCTCGTTTCATCAGGTTCTTCGCTCTTGTAAAAGGCCGCTTCCATTGCCGCCAGAGCAGGCAGCGCAGTTTGCGTCTGAGCCAGCCGTCAAGTTCTTCAAAGATTCCTTTCACCTCTGCCAGCCGGAAATACTGCATCCAGCCTCGTAGCAGTGGGTTCAGGTCCCCGATCACACGTGGCAGGCTTCGCCCTCTCCCTTTGCGAAAGATCGTTCGTATTTTCGCCTTCAACCTCTGGAGTGATTCCGGGGCAACTTTCAGCCGTGGTTGTTTATGCCCCGTCATCGAGTATCCCAGAAACTTCCGCTCCCAGGGGCGGGCGACCGCGCTCTTTCCGGCATTTACTTTCAGCCGCAGACGCTCGGTCAGGTATCTGGTCACGGTCTTCATCACCCGTTCTCCCGCCGCTTTCGACCTCACGTAGATGTTGCAGTCGTCCGCATATCGGCAGAACTTGTGTCCCCGTCTTTCCAGTTCCTTGTCCAGATCGTCCAGCAGGATGTTCGACAGCAGTGGCGATAGCGGGCCTCCCTGCGGAGTTCCCTCCGTTCGCGGACTCGCTACTCCTCCGCTCATCATCCCTGCCTGCAGGTATCGTCTGATCAGTCCCAGCACCCTCTTGTCGTTGATTCGTCGGGCCAGCCGCGACATCAGCACGTCGTGGTTGACTCGGTCAAAGAATTTCTCCAGATCAAGGTCTACGACCCATCGTCGCCCTTCGCTCACATAGACTTTGGCTTGCGCCACTGCCTGTTGTGCGCTCCGTCCGGGACGGAATCCGTAGCTCGATTCGGAGAATCCAGGTTCAAATATCGGACTCAGTATCTGATGCAACGCCTGCTGAATCAGCCGATTCACTACTGTCGGAATGCCCAATTGCCGCACTCCGCCGTTCGGTTTCGGTATTTCCACGCATCTCACCGCCTGCGGCTGATACGTGCCATTCAGCAGAGATTCCCTGATCTTCGCCCAGTGCTCCTGCAGGTATGGTTTCAGTTGCTCGACGGTCATGTGGTCCACTCCCGCCGCGCCCTTGTTCTCCATTACCTGCCGATACGCATCGAGCAGGTTCTCTCTTGCGACTACTGCTTCCATCATCTGCGATTCTTCCGGTCTGACGGTCTCTCTCCTTGCCGCGCCGCTTGACGCACCCGTCCCTTCTTCTTGCGGTTTCCGACCGCTACCTTCCGGGTGGGATTCGGGCATCTCAGCCATACGATCTGCGTCTCCTTCGGCGTCGAAATTCGAGCGTCAGTCCTTTCTACGTGTTCGGGCCTTCGTTCCTGTCGCCGGAACTACTATGCCCTCGGCTGACTTCTGCCGGTTCATTGCATCGCCTCTCGACGACGCTAGCCCTAAGGCAAACCGGCAGATCTCCCCGGGTATTGCGCACTCACCTTCCCGCTTATGCCCGCCGCATATACGTCACGACTTTCCGTGCAGGTATTGGACTTTGAAGATATTGGCCTTCTCATCCAGTCCTGACGCCTCGTATGCGGTTTCTGTTCGTCGGGCCAGCGTTTTGCCTGCGGCTTCCTCCGGATTCCACCTCGCGATGGACACCCTTGCCGTCCAGCTAACGATTCCCCCTGCCGGGTTCGTAAGGGACTTTCACCCTCAAGTGAGTGCGCCCTGCCGGGCGCACCAAAAATGGGATGGAGTAACTACCAGTTACTCCATCCCCGTCACCGTTTCGATAAGCAGCTGATCAGTTCATGTGCTCCAGATAGATCGACTCAAGATCTGCGTGGCTGATCTCACTTGTACTAATGTTGGCCGCTATTCGCCCATTGTTCATTATTCCAACCCGCGTTCCAGTCTCTTTCGCACGAAATAGATCGTGGGTCGCCATCAGAACTGCCATTCCCCGGTCACGCATACTTAGCAGGAGGCGCGAAAACTCGTTGGAGGCTTTGGGATCGAGCCCCGACGTCGGTTCATCGAGAAGCAGCAGCTTCGCCTGTCGAGCCAGGGCGATGGCAATGCCAACCTTCTGACGCATTCCCTTCGAGTAACTTCCAAGTCTTCTGTCTGCAGCCTCACTTGGAAGACCAGCCTCAGTCAGCAGGTTGCTCAGCTCCGGCCTCGTGTAAGTATGCCTCCCATCAAGTGATGCGAAATATTCGAGGTTTTCAATCCCGGTCAGGTTTCGATAGAGCATTACGTTCTCCGGGATATACCCTAGTCGTCGGCGCGCCTCGAGAGGCGAGCGGGTGACATCCATTCCGTCAATCAGGGCGGTTCCGGAGGTTGGCTCTACAAAGTTGAGAAAGATGTTGATTGTTGTCGATTTCCCTGCCCCATTGGCTCCAAGCAGACAAAATATCTCCCCGGGATCAACTCTCAGATTGATTGAATCCAGAGCAACTACTTCTTGGCGGTCTTTGGTTCGATAGATTTTTGTAAGATTTTTGGCTTCTATCATTACACGATCTCCGATCACGTTGATTAAAGGTTGCACAAACAGGTATTACGGCGGGAGGGCTGGCCAATCAACCCGGGGAGGCAAATACGAGAATCGCGCCGGAAGCAGTGCCGACTGCCAGCAGCTGGTCATTTGGCGACCAAGAGATCCTCGTGATCGGGGAGTTGGCAGCCATGCCCTGAAGCCCGCGTCGATTCAGATGAGGATTCCAGATAATTATTCTCCCATCTTCGCCTGCTGACGCAAGCAGGTCACCGCGATTCTGGAAGGCAAGTGCGCTGATCAATTTATCGTGCCCCTTGAGTACGATCGGCCGTGAGCCTTCGGGACTTTTGAGACAGTCCCAAATAGTAACATCGATCCCGCCCCCCGTTGCCAGATAGCGACTAGTTGCGTTCCAGGATAGTTCGCGTACCTTTGTCGGATATCCTGACATCTGCAGATCTCTCCCGGTCTTCTCAAACCAGAAATGGACCGTCGAATCCTGATCACCGGTTGCGACAAATTTACCATTAGGGCTCCAGCAGACCTTTAGAATTGAACCTTTCCAGTGAAACCGTCGCTGGGGAGTCTCCTGCCCGGCCGCAAAGAGAGCGAGCCGGCCATAGGTCGAGGTACTCAACAAATGTGAATCAGGCTTCCAGGCAATCGACGAGATCGTTTGCGGATGATCTTCAAATTGTCGAATGAGTTTGCCATTCTCATCCCAGAGACGAAGCCGGCGACCTGCAGCAGAGGCGAGCATGTTCGGAATCCCCTTCCTGCCTCCGAATTGGTTCCACGCAAGATGCTCGACCCACGAGGCACCGCCCTCCAGTTCGAGCGCTGACTGCCCATTTTCAAGATCCCAGAAGATGATTCGACCATCCTGACCTGCGCTGCTAAACCGATTGCCATTGGAGCTCCATGCAATCACCATGGTACCGAATCGATGGCCTTCAAGCGTTCGGTATAGAGCCCCATCCAGATTGAAAATAGTGACAGGGCCATCTGCAGCCGCCGCAGCAAGCCGACCACCGTGCGGATCCCAAGCCATATCTATGACGTGTCCGCCCGCTTCTCCCTGCCAAACAAGCTCGAGCGGATCCATCTTGGTTGGCGTCTCCAGTGTTATGCCAGACATTTTCTGAATCCTTCATTCAGTTCGGCACGGTCGAGGTTGCGTCCGATGAAAATTAGTGAGTTATGACGGTTCTCATCACCCCAGGCCCGATCCGGTCGACCGTCAAAAAGCATGTGAACTCCCTGAAAGACATAGCGGTTTGGACTGCCCTTGATCGACAAAATACCTTTCATACGATAGATATCGGTGCCGCGATTCTGAAGGAGTTCCCCCAGCCACTGGTTGAGCTTTTTGCTGTCAAGATCGCCCGGGATATTAATTCCGATCGAGGTGATCTCGTCTTCGTGCTCGTGATCGGGTTTGTATTCCCTTTCAAGCATTGGGCCAACCTCCCGCCCGGCAATTTCGATCACCGCATTAAACTC
>JBEGMZ010000574.1:0-4616 GCA_041182745.1 Acidobacteriota bacterium | reverse complement strand
CGTCGAATCTCACCTTCACGCTGCAGTGACGCCCGTTCCGCAGCGAGAACTTCGGCCTGATCGATCAGCCGCTGTGACTCACGGGCCGCTCGCAACTCACTATCAATCTCGCGCAACCGGGTGGCAGCCACTCTCTCCAGCTCCGCGGCGTCAGCCGGCAGGGTCGTGAGTTCATCCCGCGTCCGACCGATCCGCCTCTCCAGGTCTTCGCGCTCCGCTATCTGCCCCTCCAGGATGCCCAGTTCCCGGGACAGGCGCGAATACTCCTGCGCCGCCTGTCGTGCCTCCCGCAACGCCTGCTCTTGTCGCTCCGTCTCCTGCTCGATGCCGGCAATCTCCACCTGGCGCTCTTGAATGCCGGAGCGAAACCTGTGGTCGAGAGACTCTCCATCCCCGAGGTTGCGACACCTCTCATTCAACAGGGGGCATCGACCACCCGACTCAAGGCCCTTTATCATCTCCTGGTCCCGAGCCAGTTCCGCCCGGGATCGCGCAAGTCGGACCAGCTGCTCGTTCCAGCGCTCCTCAAGCGACGAGAGCTCTCCCGCCAGCGGGGCCAGCGTCTCAAGCCCGACCATCTCTCCCCGCCGACGCTGCTCCTCGGCTCTCCGGCGTGTCAGCTCGTCATCCAGCCGGTCGAGCTCTTCCTGCTTCAGCAGGCGAGCCTCCCTTGCCACCCGCAAACGCTGCCGTTCCTCCTCAAGGCGGGTCCGCTCTGCCTCCAATGAGTCGATCGAGCCCGCCTCTCCGCTCAAACGTCGGGCTTCGTCGATCTGGCCGGTCAGTAACTGGTAACGCGCCCGCAGCTTCCGAAGCTCGTCATCGAGGCGATCTCTCGACATCAGCAGGCTCTGCGCTTCTCCACGGCACTCTCGAAGGCGCAGCAGCTCCTGCTCATATGTCCGCTGCCGCTCTGCCTCGATCACGAGCGGCTCGGCCTCGGCGCGAAACCGGGCAACCTCCTTCAACTTCTCACCGGCTTGACGTTCGAGGCTCTCCGCTTCAATTAATCGATGCCCAAGTAAGTTCAGCCGACCTCGCTGGTGATCACGAACCTCACGGCGACGCTCCAGCGTCTCAAGCCTCGAAGCCGCTTCAAGGTACTGTCGCCATCCTTCGCGGGCCTCTCCGACAACCCGGGCGGCCTCCGCCGCCTGGCGGCAGAGCTCCTGACCCGACTGCAGGCTATCTGTCAGCGCGGCCAACCGCAATTCCAGCTCTCCGCAGATCGATCGCTGCCGGTCGAGCAGCTGCCGCTCTTCCTCGAATCTTCTCACTGCCGCTTCGAGCTGCTCCCGTTCAACGCGAGCTGACTCAAGCCGACCCTCAATCTCAATCAACCGCTCTTGCGCGAGGTCGAGATCCCGCCTTGTCTCATCCCACGAAACCAGCTCTCCATCGTAACGGGAGAGCTGGCGATCTGCCTCGATCACCCGGGTCTCGACCATCCGCTGTGGCCCCCGAAGAGTGTCAGCTGCCTGCCGATACTCCTCTACTCGCAGGATCTGATCAAAGATCGCCTTGCGATTGGCCGGCGGAAGCATAAAATCGTGGGTGAATGTTCCCTGCGGAACTCCGATCGTCGTTCTGAAGAGAACCGCGAGGTCGGTTCCGGCCTCAACCCCGAGCCGTTGCCGTAACCACGGCAGCACCTGGTTCTTCTGCTCAACCAGCCGCGCCTTCGTCACTGGATCGTAGACAAAGTAAGCCCCAGCTGTGTCACGTGTCACCAGATACTCTCTCTCATCGAGATCCGACACGAAGCCAACCGTCACCTGTCCCTTCTTCGCACCGCGTCGAACAAAGTCTTCACGCCGGTATTCGAGATAGTCAAAAAGGGCCCAGGCGATCGCCTCAAGGATAGTAGTCTTTCCTGAACCATTTGGCCCGCAGATGGAGACGACACCAGGCTGAAAGGTGTAGGCGCTATCGGCGTGGTTCTTGATGTTTCTTAATTCAACGCGGGTTATGAACAAGCTGCCGGGCCCGTCCGTGATAGTTGAAAACCACAAAGCGACGGAGTGAGCGGAAGCGACAACTGACTACTGTCAATCGTACTGCCGTCCCACCCGGTCGCCAAAACCAGACTGATCGATCTTAGCCGGCGGCTGCTTCGCTCGACTCGGGAGTACCAAGAAGATGTCGCCCCTCGTCGCTTCGCGGATCGATTGTGCGAATATGGCGTCTACCCCGCATCTCCCAGATCGCGGTAATGGTCCCGTTCTTCTCGACCGCATGATAGCTTATCTCTTCGACCACTTCCGCTACGGGCTCCGCTGGCGCGGCAGCGGCTGCAACGGAATTCGGACTATCTGCGTTTTCAGAAAGTTCAGGCGTTTCAGACATTTGACTCATTGATGATTACTCTCCTGGATTATTGGTTATCTGATTGGTCAATAAGACTGTATAATGCCACATTCCGAGCGCGTGCGTCAAAGTTACATTCCTTGACGGCCCATCATGCGTCAACTAGAATTTTCCTTTTCCTTCAGCAGGCTGAAGGACGGCACGGGAGAGGATTCAGGTAACCAGTCCCGACAGACTTCACCACTGAGACCACCGGCAGTCGGTGTCACAAACCGACCGGCAATCGAGGCGAAAGACGACCCACTATGAATTTTATTGAAAAAGCCCTCACCAAGGTATTCGGATCCGCCAATGAACGGCTGCTCAAACAGCTCTGGCCGGTAGTCGCCGCGATCAACGCCATCGAGCCGACGCTTCAGCCGCTGACCGACGACGAGTTACGCTCGAAGACGGACGGCTTCAGGGCGCAACTGGCCGCCGAGCTCGCGGAGGCAGGCCCAGAAGACTCCCCCGAACGGAAAAAGCTCGAACAGGAGCTTCTTGAGCAGCTTCTTCCCGAGGCCTTTGCCTGCGTGCGTGAGGCCTCGCGTCGGGCGACCGGCATGCGTCACTTTGATGTCCAGCTGATTGGTGGAATGGTTCTCAATCGTGGAATGATCGCCGAGATGAGAACCGGTGAGGGAAAGACTCTCGTTGCTACTCTCCCGGTCTATCTCAACGCTCTTCTCGGCCGAGGCGTCCACGTCGTTACTGTCAACGACTACCTTGCCCGCCGTGACGCCGAGTGGATGGGACGCATCTACCGCTTCCTTGGCCTCTCCGTTGGTGTCATCCAGAGCGATATGGACGATACCGCCCGCAAGGAGGCCTACAACTGTGATATCACCTACGGTACAAACAACGAGTTCGGATTCGACTACCTTCGCGACAACATGAAGTTTGAACTCACAAGTTGCGTTCAACGTCCTCACTACTTCGCGATCGTCGACGAAGTCGACTCCATTCTGATCGACGAGGCCCGAACCCCGCTTATCATCTCCGGTTCAGCCGACGACTCAACCAGCAAATACTATGAAGCCAATGCGGTCATCCCGCGCCTCGTCGCAGAGGTCGACTATCAGGTCGAAGAGAAACAACATCGTGCTATCCTGACCGAGTCCGGATTTGAGAAGGCCGAGCGATATCTTGGACACGGCAATCTCTTCGATCCCTCCAATATGGAGATTCTCCACTGCCTCAACCAGGCGCTTGTTGCACACACCCTCTACCAGCGCGACAAGCAGTATATCGTCCGTGATGGCGAGGTTGTCATCGTCGACGAGTTTACCGGACGTATTATGTCAGGTCGCCGCTGGTCGGATGGACTGCACCAGGCGGTTGAAGCAAAAGAGGGAGTCCGAATCGAGCGTGAGTCTCAGACTCTTGCCACGATTACCCTTCAGAACTATTTCCGGATGTACCAGAAACTTGCTGGCATGACCGGAACCGCTGAAACGGAGTCGGTTGAGTTCGCCCGAATCTACAATCTCGATGTCACAAGTATCCCCACCCACCGGCAGATGGTCCGCAAGGACTACCCCGACATGATCTACCGAACTGTCGATGAGAAATGGGACGCCGTGACTGAAGAGATCCGTGAACTCCATGCCAAGGGCCAGCCAATCCTCGTCGGTACGATCTCAGTCGAGAACTCGGAGCTGATCTCCAGTCGTCTCCGTTCGGTCGGTATCAAGCACAATGTCCTCAACGCCAAACCTGAAAATGCCGGACGGGAGGCCGAGATCGTCGCCCAGGCCGGCCGGCGCGGAGCCGTAACGATCGCCACCAATATGGCCGGACGCGGAACCGACATTCTGCTGGGTGGCAATCCGGACTTTCTCGCCCGCGAGCATCTCAAGCGGCGTGAGATAAATCCTGATCTCGCGTCAGAAGAAGAGATTGAAGAAGCGTTGCAGCTTGTCAAGCCAGGTATTGGTGTCGAACACGATGAGGTGGTCACTCTCGGCGGGCTTCACATCATCGGCACTGAACGCCACGAGTCGCGTCGCATCGACAATCAGCTTCGTGGACGCGCCGGACGCCAGGGCGATCCTGGCTCTTCCCGTTTCTATCTGTCCCTTGAAGACGACCTGATGCGGATCTTCGCCGGTGATCGTGTTAAAGCGATTATGCAGCGTCTGGGTATGGAGAAGGGAGTAGCGATCGAGTCGAAGATGGTGAGCCGGCGCATCGAATCTGCCCAGAAGAATGTCGAATCTCACAACTTCACCACCCGCAAACATCTCCTCGAATACGACGATGTTATGAAC
>JBEGMZ010000573.1:0-2907 GCA_041182745.1 Acidobacteriota bacterium | reverse complement strand
GTTAACAGGAGAGGTCAGTTTGAATTTTGAGATCTGGTTTCAGTCACTATATCCGACCATTTCGGTCGCTTCGGCCGCTGCTGTGCTCGGACTGGCCGCGGAGGGAGCGACCATCCCCTTCATCGCCCGCTATCGCAAGGAGCAGACGGGCAATCTCGATGAGGTCGCGATTCAGCAGGTGATCGACGCCCACGAGCGGTGGAACGATATCATCAAACGCCAGTCCTTCATCGTCGAGGAGATCGAGCGCCAGCAGAAGATGACCCCCGAGTTGAAGGAGAAGATCCTCGCTACCTTCAACCTTGAGCAGCTTGAGGATCTCTATCTCCCCTACAAACAGAAGCGGAAGACAAAGGCGACCCTGGCGCGTGAGGCCGGACTGGAACCCTTCGCCGACTGGCTTTGGAACTGCGGTCACGGTCAGGAGAACCCCTTTGCCGGTCAACCACTCGCCGAGATTGCCGCCACCTATTTCAACGCTGAGAAGGGGGTGGCTGATGTTGCGGCGGTAGTGCAGGGGGCGCAGGACATTCTGATCGAGCGATTGGCCGAGACTCCGGAGCTGCGCGAGACGGTTCGTCGAACGACCTTTGAGCGCGGCGCTGCGGCGACAAGGAAGGGTGAGAAGGCGAAACCGAACAGCAAGTTTGAACGATACTTCGAGTACTACGAGCCGGTCAGTTCGCTCCTCGAACCCCAGAACTCGCACCGCTATCTCGCCATGCGTCGCGGCTGGATGGAGGAGGAGCTCGCGCTCTCGATCGGCGCGGCGCCGGAAGATACCGCGATGGATGAGATCCTGCTGCGTCGCTTCGAGAATGAGGCCTGCGTTGTTCCAGACTCGCCCGGAGCCGAGATTCTGCAACGCGCCGCCCGGCTTGCCCTGCGCGCCTACGTCCAGCCAAGCATTGAGAGTGAGGTCCATCGGGCGCTCAAGGATGTCGCGGATGAAGCGGCCATCAGGGTCTTTGCCGAGAATGTTCGAAAGCTGCTGCTCGCTGCGCCATTTGGTTCAAAGGCGGTGCTCGGGGTCGATCCGGGAATCCGTACCGGCTGCAAGCTGGCGGTGATCGGTGATGGTGGAAGGTATATCGCTGATCACGTCATCTACCTCCAGTCGAAGAGTGACCAGGAGCGATCGAAGCGTCTGCTGGTTGAGATTACCGGCCAGGGAATGATTCGCGCGATCGCGGTTGGAAACGGAACTGCCGGACGTGAGACGGAGACTTTTATCCGCCAGACCCTCGATGAGGCTGGAATCAAGGTTCCGGTGGTGATGGTCAACGAATCCGGTGCCAGCATCTACAGCGCCAGCGAGGTCGCCCGGGAAGAGTTCCCCGAGCTCGATGTGACCGTCCGCGGGGCAATCTCGATTGCGCGCCGGCTGCAGGATCCGCTCGCCGAACTGGTCAAGATCGATCCAAAGAGCATTGGCGTCGGCCAGTACCAGCATGATGTCAATCAGACTGCGCTCAAGAAGAGCCTCGATCTGGTCGTCGATACCTGCGTCAACTCGGTTGGTGTCAATCTCAACACCGCCTCGTATCATCTGCTCGCCCGGGTCTCCGGTATTGGTCCGGCCCTCGCGAAGAAGATCGTCGAGCACCGGGCGACCAACGGTCTCTTCAAATCACGCGACGAGCTGCTCGAGATTCCACGCTTCAGCCGGAAGACCTTCGAGCAGGCCGCCGGCTTTCTGCGTATCCCCGATGGAGCCAATCCTCTCGATAACACCGGCGTTCACCCCGAGCGGTACCAGATGCTCGAAGGTCTCGCCGGCCAGCTTGGGAGGAGTGTCGCCGACCTGCTCGGCAGCGGTGTCAGCCTCGTCAGGCAGGCCGAGAGCCTCCGCGACGAGGTCGGTCAGTTTACCTTTGAAGATATTGTCCGCGAGCTGGAGAAACCGGGGCGTGATCCCCGTGATCAGTTTGCCACCTTCACCTACCGTGACGACATCCATTCGATCAGTGACCTCGTCTTGGGGATGGTCTGTCCGGGGATCGTCACCAATGTCACCAACTTTGGCGCCTTTGTCGACATTGGTGTCCATCAGGATGGCCTGGTCCACATCTCACAGCTGAGCGACAAGTTTGTGAAGGATCCGCGCACCGTCGTCAATCCGGGTGATCGCGTTCGGGTCCAGGTGATAAAGGTTGATCTCGATCGGAATCAGATCGGGCTCTCGATGAAGATCGAGTCCCCCGGAACGCGCAAGGCCGAGGCGGCACCGGACGATCGTAATGCCCGTCCGGCAGGAAAGAGACCCAAACCAACGCCACCGGTCAATCAGGGCTTCAACAATCCTTTTGCCGAAGCCCTGCGCCGCAAGCAGTAAGCTGAAAGCAACAGGTAAGACAAAAAAAGAGAGGCACGAAAATGGTAGTTGTCGTGCCTCTCTTTTTTTGGGGCTTCTGGGTTTAGTGTGGGTCACTCCCTGTCAGGAACCCATTCTCCCCGAGCACGGTCACAGCAACTGTCGCGGCCGGCCTTTTCCTGCTCCGGTGACGGATGATGGCCCGAGTCGAATTCATAACTTGCTCGCCACAAACTAACGCCACATTAATTCGATCACCGATGCCATCGAAACAACACCAATGCAGGGGCGGTTCGTGAACCGCCCCTGCGGGATGCGACTTTGTGCCCACTGTTGCAGAAAGTCGTCTTTGCTCTTATCATCCCGATGTTCGGCCCGGCTCAATCTTCAATACACTGGATCAGATACACCATGCAGGAACTCCTGAAAACACTAATAGGTAATTATCCAAGTCTGACCGCTTACGGACCCTTTATCTTTTTGATTGTCTTACTTGTTACTGTTTTCTGGAAACCCATCAATGAAGAGCTGGTAAAGAAGGGAACCGAGCTCCTCATTAAGTTACTGGGTGAAAAAACAGGAACTCTGAATAC
>JBEGMZ010000572.1:0-8300 GCA_041182745.1 Acidobacteriota bacterium | reverse complement strand
TTTTGATCCATAATGAAAGTGCTCCTCTCTGCCTCTGTAAGGCGCCTGGTTGTTGGTCGAGTGGGTCTACGCTGACGAATCTTGCGGTCCTGGTCAGTTACGCCCCGGATGGTCTCCCGGTTTCGAGAAACCAGATCATTAATCATTATCAAGTGACTATAATAATCACGATCAAGTGGCTATCATCCAAAACAGCCATCATTCAAAACAGTCATCATCCAAGACAGACAACATCCAAAACAGTCATCATCCGAAAGTACAAAATAAAAAAAACAGCCATCGCTCAAATCACCTGCCATTAAACCAATATTTTCGGTTGCACCGAATATATACCGAAACTTCTTCGTCTATGCAAGTGCAATTTCGGTCACCAATCAAAGTTTTTCCAACCCCCGGCTCCACTCGTGCAAAGAGGCCAGTTTTTCGCGGAGCAGAGAGGTCTGATCGGAGATCACGTCACACCGCCTGGTGCGGTCATTCGCGCGCCGTTGTCGTTGAGATATCGTTGGCAAGAGGGCCCGTTGGGAGGAGGGGCCGTGGCAGCGAGTGGCGCGAAGATCTCTGCCCCGGGGGGCAGCCTTGACCTTTACCCCTGCCCGAACGTAGACTGACCTCTATCTTCTTAATTCCACTGTCGTGAAGGAGTCACGCGCCATCAACCAGACGTTAGCCGGTCGCTCTCGCAGCATTGAGCCGGCTCGCCGTCAGGGCCGCGATCAGAATATGGCACATAACCTATTCGGTACTAATCAGTCATTCGACCTTGGAAACGGAGAGACCGGCAGGTTCTATTCGTTGCCGCAGCTCGAAAAGGAGGGGATCGGCCCGATCTCGAAGCTCCCCATCAGCATCCGCATCGTTCTTGAGTCGGTTCTGCGGAATTGTGATGGTCGGAAAGTGCGGGAGGATGATATCCGCGCCCTGGCCAACTGGGGAGCGCGGGCCGAACGAACAGCAGAGATCCCGTTTATTGTGGCGCGAATTGTACTGCAGGACTTCACCGGGGTACCGCTGCTGGTCGATCTGGCTGCGATGCGCACGACGGTGGCTGCACTGGGAAAGAATCCAAAGCTGATCGAGCCGCTGGTGCCGGTCGACCTCGTGGTTGACCACTCGGTGCAGGTCGATGTCGCCGGGACGGCAGATGCGCTCAACCGAAACATGGAGATCGAGTTTGAGCGTAATCGTGCCCGGTACCAGTTCATGAAGTGGGGAATGCAGGCCTTCGAAACCTTCAAGGTTGTCCCACCAGGCATCGGAATTGTCCATCAGGTCAACCTCGAGTACCTGGCCAAGGGTGTGCTGGAGCGTGATGGAGTCTACTACCCTGACACGCTGGTCGGCACTGACTCCCACACCACGATGATCAATGGCCTTGGTGTCGTAGCCTGGGGAGTCGGCGGAATCGAAGCTGAGGCGGGGATGCTTGGACAGCCGGTCTACTTTCTGACCCCGGACGTGGTTGGAGTTCACCTCACGGGTACGCTCCGGGAGGGTGTCACGGCGACCGACCTCGTTCTCCACCTGACCGAGATGCTCCGTAAGGCAAAGGTGGTCGGCAAATTTGTCGAATATCACGGTGAAGGCGCCGCTTCGCTCTCACTCACCGACCGGGCAACGATCGCCAACATGGCCCCGGAATATGGAGCGACGATGGGATTCTTCGGCGTCGATGAAGAGACCTGCCGTTATCTGCTCGCCACCGGTCGTTCCAGGGAGCAGGTTGACGCTTTCCGCAACTATTTCACGGCACAGGAGATGTTTGGTATTCCCGGCAAGGGGGCGATCGACTACAGCCAGGTTCTCGAGCTCGACCTTGGCGACGTGGTGCCCAACGTTGCCGGACCAAAGCGGCCACAGGATCGGATCGAACTCTCACAGCTTCGTGACCGTTTCAATGATCTATTCAGCCGGCCGGTTGCTGAGAGTGGATATGGCAAGGCGGCCGCCGATCTGACCGCCCGGTTCGGTACCAGCGTCGCCGCCAGTCGGTCGAGCCTTGTCCAGCTCAAGCCGGAGACCAAAGTGCCGCAGGTCGAGGTGGCGGTCGGCCATGGAGATGTGCTGATTGCTGCGATCACCTCCTGCACCAACACCTCCAATCCAAGCGTCATGCTTGCGGCCGGCCTGCTGGCCCGCAAGGCGGTGGAGAAGGGGCTTCGGGTCAGCCCGACTGTCAAGACCTCACTCGGACCCGGTTCGCGCGTGGTCTCTGACTATCTCGCGAAGACTGGGTTGCAGCCCTTCCTTGACGAGCTTGGGTTCAATGTCGTCGGGTATGGTTGCACGACCTGCATCGGAAACTCCGGCCCGATCGATCCGCGCATCGAGGAGGTCGTGACAAAGAACGACCTGATCGCCGCCTCGGTCCTCTCCGGCAATCGTAACTTCGAAGCCCGTGTCCATCAGAATATCAAGGCCAACTTCCTGATGAGCCCGCCGCTTGTCGTGGCGTTTGCTCTCGCCGGACGTGTCAACATTGATCTTGGGACTGAACCGATCGGCAAGGGGAAGGGCGGGGACGAGGTCTATCTTCGCGACATCTGGCCCTCACAACAGGAAGTTCGTGATGTCCTCCACGCGGCCCTCGACCCGGAGACCTATCAGCGGCTCTACTCGGATTTCACTTCTGAGAACCCTCTCTGGAACGAAATACCAGCCACGACTGGTGATGTCTATGACTGGGATCCGGATTCGACCTACATCCAGCAACCTCCGTTCTTTCTCAATTTCGGGATGGAGCCGGGAACGATCTCCAGCATCCGCGGAATGCGTCCAATGGCGATACTTGGTGACTCGGTTACCACTGACCACATCAGCCCCGCCGGTTCGATCAAGCCATCTTCACCAGCTGGCAGATACCTGACCGGGAAGGGGGTTGAGGTCGCCGATTTCAACAGCTACGGATCACGTCGTGGCAACGACCAGGTTATGACTCGCGGAACCTTCGCCAATGTTCGAATTCGCAATCTGATGGTGCCGGGGACTGAGGGAGGAGTCACCAGGTACTACACGCAGGGATCCAGCGGCGAGGAGATGAGCATCTATGATGCCTCGATGAAGTACCAGGCGGAAGGGGTCCCGCTGATCGTTATTGCCGGGCAGGAGTATGGAACCGGCAGCTCCCGCGACTGGGCGGCAAAGGGAACCCGTCTCCTTGGCGTCAAAGCTGTTGTCGCCCAGAGTTTCGAGCGAATCCACCGCAGCAACCTGGTTGGGATGGGGGTTCTGCCCCTCCAGTTCAAGGACGGTGTCAGCGCGGCATCACTTGGACTGACCGGAACGGAGACCTTTGACCTGCTTGGCTTGGACGGTACGGTGACACCGCGGATGGACGTCACTCTTGTCGTCAACCGCCCTGATGGCGGATCAGAGCAGATTGCAGTTACTCTTCGGATCGATACGCCGATCGAGATTGAGTACTACCAGCACGGAGGAATCCTTCCCTACGTGCTGCGCCAGCTGATCTCGGGGAACTGACACTCTCGGCTTCGTTATGCGAATCGAAAGCGCCGGCTTGTGAGAGCCCGTGGTCCTTTTATGCAACGTTCTGTCAATACGCTGACGGCGATTCTCGTGGTTCTGGGATGGTGGCGTTCTTTCGCCGCCTACCCACTACTTCCGCGCCGAATCCCGATCCATTTCAACATCCTCGGGCGCCCGGATGGCTGGGGCGCCCGCTGGATGGTCTGGTTACTGCCGCTGCTGACGTCGATCATGGCCATTCTGTGGCTGGCCGGTCTCGTCGGTCGTCACAACATTCGCCTGACGCCAGCATCAAGTCTCCCCTCATCACTTCTGCTTCTGGTTGTTGTTGGCGGTCTGCTCTATATCAATGAACGGATCGTCGATTGTGCGAAAGGTGAGGCCGAGGGGCTCGGCCTCGTCTTTCTGCCGGTCTTCCTTCTCCTGGCCTCCGGGCTGAGCATCTGGCTCTCCATGACGGGAGCCGGCAAATGAGTGGTCTGGACGGCCCATCTTCGCCTTTTCACGTTGCCCTGATCGAGCCTGAGATTCCCCCAAACACCGGCAACATCGCCCGACTCTGTGGAGCTACCTTTACACCGCTCCATCTGGTTGGGCGCCTCGGGTTTCGGGTCGACCAGCAGGCGGTCAGACGGGCTGGGCTTGACTACTGGGATGAGGTGGAGATTCGGTATCATCGATCGGTCGAAGCTCTCCAGTCCGCACTCCCCTCTTCGCGGCTGGTGCTGGTCGAGACATCTGCCGACCAGCTCCACTCGACCTTCTCATATCGCCCTCACGACTGTCTTGTCTTCGGCTGCGAAACCTCCGGACTGCCATCCGAGCTGCTCAGTGCTCACCGTGGCAATTGTGTCAGAATCCCAATGCCCAACCCGGCCATTCGCTCGCTCAACCTTGCCAACTCGGTCGCAATTGTTCTGTTCGAGGCACTTCGACAGCACGGACTCTCCGAACCACCTCTCTAAGCTGACTGATCACTGCTTGCCACGGCCACTCGTCGATCAGCCTGGCAGCTGGCTTAACGGCTGCCGCGCGGCCATCTTTCCACGTTCCTCGTCCACAAAAGAGAGCAGAAGCATGCCAACGACAAAGAATAGCCCGATGGCAAGAATCGCTGGTCTCTGGCTGCCGGTTCGGCTCGAGATCACCCCGAAGACGAGTGGTCCGACAAAGGCGAGTGCCTTGCCTGCAATTCCCAGAAATCCGAAGAACTCAGCCGCATTCTCGCGTGGAGTGAAGAGCGCCAGCAGACTCCGGCTGACCGATTGGCAGGATCCAAGTCCGAGCCCGGCGAGTGTCGCCACGGCGTAGAATTCGTTCTTGGTATCGGCGAGATAGGCCAGTGCTACTGCTATGATCCAGAGCGTCAGTGAAATGAAGATAGTTCTCTTCTGCCCGATCCGGTCGGCGAGCATCCCGAATCCGAACGCTCCTCCAGCGGCGACAATGTTCAGCAGAAAGAACATGATCGTCAGCTCACCCGTCGTGAATCCAATTGTTACCGTCGCGTAGAGCGCCGCGAAGTATATAACTGTGACTACGCCGTCGTTGTAGACCAGAAAGGCGATCAGCAGCTTGAAGAGTTCGCGGTAGTGGCGGATATGACGCAATGTCCGAAAGACCTGTCGAAACCCGAGGGTCAGATAGTTCTCACCTTCTGGTCGAGACCTCTTCCGGCTTCGATCCCGGATGAAGAGAAAGGTTGGAATGACCATCACCAGGTAGTAGATGGCAACAACTACCGGGATCAGCCGCGCGAGGCCCAGCTGCCGGGCATCGGGATTGGCAACGATATTGTTATTCGCCAGTGGAAAGCAGATCAGCAGGCAGATCATTCCGCTGAGATACCCGATCGTCCATTTCAGTCCCGAGATCCTTCCCGCATTCTTCTCATTTGAAATGCCAGGCAGAAAACTGTCGATGAAGACCCCGCCTCCGGCAAACCCGACGTTGGCGATAACGTATAGCCAGAACCCCAGCATTACTGCCCCGGGTGTTACAAACCAGAGCGATCCGGTAAAGACGACGATCACCAGCGCACAGAGTCCAAGGAAGAGCTTGCGGCTGCCGGAAAAATCGGCAATCGCTCCGAGAACTGGTGCCAGCAGGGCGACAAAAAGCTCCGAGATTGAGGCGGCCTGTCCCCAGAGCAGGTCGGCCCGCCCGGCATCCCCGACCACTACCAGGCTGAAATAGGGAGCGAAGAGAACTGTTACGATCACAGTCGTGAACGCAGAGTCGGCGGCATCGTACATACACCACCCGAAGATCTCCCGTCTGGTGACCGGTTCCTCGGTCGGAATTGATTTTGTCATCGTGATCAGTTTCCCAATCCTTAGGCCTGAATAGACTTAAATAGCCCTGAAACAAGAGTCCTGAAACTGACAAGCCTTAAATCAAGCCGATTGGGTTTCAGACTCGTCAAAGAGCAGTGCAAAGGCCTCGCGCGCCCCGGGGCGGTCGTCCTGCTTTTGCTTCAACCACTCCTGTGTCACCTCGAGTGCCGTCCGGGCTCTCTCCGGTTTTACTTTCAGTTTGCGCGTCTTTTTCGGTGAACGAACCGATTGATCAACCAATGAATCCTTCTTTATGAGTTTTGCTTTCTTCATTTTCTTCTCAGTCTTCCCAGTCTTCCCAGTCTTCTTAGTTTTCCTACTCTTCTTATTACTAAAAGCTTTCTCTAAAGCTTTCTCTAAAGCTCTCTATTGAACTCCGTCCGGTCTGGTCTCTCCACTCGATATTCCACCCGATAAATGCCTGCCTTGCTTAATCCGCCAATATCGCTTGCCATCTCTCCATCTTCAGATCCGGTATCACCAGGTAGCCACCAGTTCTGGTGGAAGGCTCTTCTTCGTTGCTGACGGTCGACCGTCAGTGCAACGTTGAACAGCTTTAATGGTGGCAAAGATTCATCTATGACCGGCCTTTGATCAGCCGACAAGGATCCACCCCGGGAAGAGAGCTTCTGACCACTCTGCACGGATGATTACTCAGAGGATGAATGTGGCCGGAAAGGGGAAATTTTGCCGGTTGCTGGTGAATTTTGACCCGGCGTAAGAGTCAGGCCCAACCCGCCACTCGTGACACAAAAATGCTGCAACAAGACCGCTGTACGAGCGTTCTACCGTGGAATAATTTTGGAAGAAGCCAGGGGTGTTGATATCAACAGCTTATGACTCAGGGAATATACCACACCATCGTTGCTTGTCGAGCCAATTTTGTCCAAATATCCGCCTTCAGGACGATAATTGTCAACCTTTAAGGTCTGGCATGGTAATTGCAAGGCTATGGTTTGTAGTTTGTAATAGTGCCGCAAGCGTGAAGAGCCGGTGTCGTAACAATGTTGAGTTCGGGTGTTTGCCCGATAGCTGCAAGAGGGAAGGAGATCGGTAGATCGATGAAAAGACCAAGGTTGATCAAAAAGGAAGAGAGAACCACTACTACCCCGCAGAGCCGGCCGACAAGGCCCGGAAGAGCAGACCGTCGACAATCAGATCGTCGTGGCGGAAGTGAGCTTCTGCTGGAGTGGGTCGATGGTCGTCGCCGTGACCGTGAGGATCCGCGCAAGGCCTTCGCGGCGCTGTTTTCACAGCCACAAATTTCTTGATAATCCGCCATCAACACCAGGAGGCGCGCGGTGCGCCTTCAAATGGTTCGATCTGCGAAATCGACCAGTATTTAAAACAGACCCAAACAGATTAGGCAATCAACGACTGGGCTGGAAGCACCGATAGTAGAACCAAAATGGGTGTTATATTGAAATGATTAGGGGAAGGATTGGAGCGGGAGACGGGATTTGAACCCGCGACTTCAACCTTGGCAAGGTTGCACTCTACCACTGAGTTACTCCCGCGTCCGAAGTGATTTTATACAGGCTTGCGGTATCCCTTGTCAATATCCCCGAATGAAAATTTCACTCATGGAAATAGTTCCTGAGCAGGGCTATCTCCGGGACCGCACCCTGCTCTCTGATTACGATCGAGACCACGTCATAGCGGAATGCTTCATTCTCGACTCGTACCATTCTTCTGAAGACGCGAGCGGCACGGATAAGATGGCGCTGTTTGCGCCGGTCGACAGCCGCCTCAGGGCGTATCAGATCCCCTCGGCTTCTGGTCTTGACCTCGATAAAGGCCAGTGTCGAGGGAGATTGCGACTCATCCCAGGCGATCAGGTCGATCTCAGCCCGAACCTGACGTCCACCACGCGATCGACCGATTGGAGTTGTAAAACCCGCAACCACAACGCGATAGCCCTGACGCGTGAGATACCGTCGGGCAATCTCCTCGCCCTGCCTGCCGAGATCTCCAGAGCTTGTAACGGCCTTTCGAGCCGGTACACGAAATAGTCTTCCAATACCCCACATGGTCACTTCTCCCTTCGGTTATAACCGCCGCCGTTGTTTGAGCAGTGTGGGGTGGTCGAACTCCTCCAGTTTTGCCGGCGACTTCACCGAAGCGGCCGGGGAGAAGAGAGCTCCAATGCATAGAGCGGGATGGTCGATCTTCGGCCATTGATTGTCAAGTTTCCACAAACCATTTCGCCATCTGATTCGGTCGCTATGGTCTGGTGCCGCTGGCTCAATGCTGAAAAATGGTGCAAACTGCCATCGTGCGGGTAGACTTCGGTTGCGGTCGATGGGAAAATTCAGCATTCAGAGTAGGCAGGAGCGCTGGTTGGTGAGCTGCTGGTTGGTGAGCTGCTGGTTGGTGAGCTGAAAGATTGAGTCTGGTCAAACACCCGGAGACGGCTGACCAGAAGTTGGTCTTGATCGTAAGGAGGAGATGGTGGGAGTACTTATGTTGCGACAAATC
>JBEGMZ010000571.1:0-4052 GCA_041182745.1 Acidobacteriota bacterium | reverse complement strand
CCGTTACTGTAAATAGCCGTAAGCCGCTCGAGCCGACAAGTTCGGTCAGGGTTTGGTCAGAGTTTGGTCACAGTTCGGTCACTTGGATGGTCAGGATCCTGTAACCCCGAAAGAGTTCCCCGTGGCCGCCCCTCCGTGGTGGTTGTAAAGGCAGGTCTCAGGGCGACTCTCACTCAAGGTAGCGCTGATTATTAACTGATTATGAGAAGATGCCCAAATTGCAGATCAGAAGTTATTGAGTGGCATTCATTCTGTCAGGACTGCCATACCCACATTCCATCCTATGCTCCACCTGAGCGCCCGGTCTCGAACTATACCGGAAAGATTGACCGGAGCTGGACCACCTGGTTCCTGATAATCGGATTTGTGGCTGGTTCCGGCCTGCTGGCCGGTTCGATCGACTGGCGAGAGTTCAGCCTGCTTCTGCGTGGTCAGACGATGACCGTCGAGGAGGTTGCCCGCGTCAACGAGTCCGCCAGGGAGAAGCTGGCACGACGCCGCGTCTTGCGCGGCAGATCAGACCAGGTCACGGACGGCAACTCTCCGGCACCAGATGCGCTGGCCGCCGCGGTGAGCCCGACGAATCCGGAAGCGGTGGGCCAGGAGTCGCGATCCGCCTCCGGAGCCGTCACGGTCGATCGCGAGCCCAACCTCACCGCATATGCCAGCTACAACGCACGGGCTGGAGCTGAAGCCACCCCGGATGTCGAGATACAGCAGGTTGAGGCGGCTCCAACCGATCGAACCGGCATTGTCTCCATTAACTGCCAGGTTCCGGCAAGAATCTATATCAACGGGCAGTACTCCGGCACCACGCCACGGGCCGTCCATCTCAACGCCGGCGAATACCAGATCCGGCTTGTCTCCGACGGTTATCTCGAGTGGAACAGCAAGGTCAAGGTTAGGGATCGTCAGCAGATGGGCGTGCTGGCCTCAATGACCAGAGCCGAGTAATGCTGCTGCCCAGTGTGCCCTCCCGCGCCAGAATCGGTCAGCAACCGATTCTGGCCTTGTCTCTTCTCTGTGCACAGGCCGTCCTCCTGCCGATTCTTCTGGTTGGATGTGAGAGAGAGCCGCGCCTGCCTGTCCTGACCGACGTCACTGAGTTCACTCAAAATCCTTATCGCGATCAAGAGAAAGCGGCACTCGAGGGCCGAAGGCTTTTTCTGAACAACTGTTCGATCTGCCACGGTCATGAGGGAAGGGGAGATGGACCATCCCGCAGCACCCTTATCGCGGAACCGGCGAATCTGACCATTGATCCGGTTGCTTCCTATGCCGATGGTCGGATGTTTCTCGTCATCAGGCTTGGAAAGATGGTCGATGGCCGTCTGACTATGCCCCCGGTTGAGAAGATGGCAGATGACCAGATCTGGAAGACGATCGCCTATGTCAGAACCCTCCGCACAACGCCGGCAGGCCAGTTACCCCTTACCAAATGATGACAACCCGCGAGTAGAAAAAAATCGGCCGGGTAAACTCAATTACCCGGCCGTGAATGGTCATCATTATCAAGGAGGACAACTTCAAGACATTTCAATTCCGACGTCCCGCATGGCGTCGAGAGTAGTCGATCGACTGCCAAGCAGGCGTATCTGGCCGTCACTGGTGAAGGCCAGCGGTCGACCGTGGGAGAATCCCTTTGCTCCAGAGGTTTCGTTAAGGATCTCTTCGCCGGTCGTGAGGAGCCAGACATCTGTCAGCCAACCTTGAATGAGAAGGTTGACGTTCCGGCTTGCCGTCCGTGGTTCGACCGATGCCGAGACCACTTCACCGCGGGCTTCCAGCTCGGCAACCTCGCTGACCGCAACCATCGGCTGGCTCTCAATCACTTCATCAGCTTTCTTGATCATCTCCTTACTTCCACCCTTCTCCCGTGTTCATCTTCATTACCTGCGGTGCCATCACCGGCGGTGCCATCACCTGCGGTGCCATCACCTGCGGTGCTATCATCGGCAGTGCCCGGAGCCTGATCGCTCCACAATCCAGGTCGCTCGGCAGCCCAGCCCGTGATGCACTCTTCTGTTATTATTAGATCTGACTGTCAACTCTGGCTGTCAAATCTGACCGTCAGGTGTAATTATCAGAGTCGACCTGTCGATCGACTGTCATCTTTATGACAACTTTCAGACGCGACCACCCGGATTTGCGTTGCTTCCATTTTCCGACTGAAAATTTTTCCAAGCATCCGTGCTTAGAAACAGGGCGTCAGAGCCGGGGGGAGATCCAAAGAGGAGAGGCAGGTGGTTGCAGGCAAGGCTGAGCGGTTGGCCCGGCTTGACAATCGGTACCGGTCAAATATGATGCTCGGGTGTCAGTTGAGAGGGGCTGCCACGTCCGCTGCGGTCAGGAGATCAGATGACCAGACATTTGGAACGGCAAGAAATACTCGTAACGCCAGAGGGTAAGGCGAAGCGGTGCGCTCCGACGTCACGTGGGCGTAGTGTTAATGTCAACAAGCTGATTGCTCGTCGCCAGGTCGGCTTAAGAAAGAGAACGGTGATCGGCACGGGGCACCTCGATCCTCCGGAGAAGTATGCCGCGCTCAAGCTGAATGCCCGGTCATCCAACGGGGCAGTCTCTGACTTGACACTCCTTCAGTCTGATTCAACCCGCTTCGAGCAGTCAGCCCTTGAGCCGCCGTTGCAGCTTAAAAGATCCTTTGCCGGTCTCGATGACACGGAGTTTGAGCCACCTGACTGTCAGATCGCGTCCGGGCCGGAACATCTCCTGGTTGTGGTCAACGCCTCCTGGGCAGTCTTCGACAAGACCGGACGTCAGCTCCTCCGTCGAAACTTTGCTGACCTCTTCGAGGGCCTGGCTGAGGATCCGCTCATCTGCAGGCCGCGTGTCGTCTATGATCACTTTCGTGGTGGCTGGCTGATGGCTGCCTGCGCCACCAGCGTTGATCTGAAACAGTCCTGGTTCTTTCTGGCTTCGTCACACGGCCCGGATCCACTGGGAGATTGGTGGATCTGGTCAATTGACGCCCGATCGGATGAGAGCCAGCCAAATCTCCGGCCAGACTCGCTTGGGCTGGCCGTTGACAACGGATCGGTCTACCTGACGGCCAATATGTTTGCCGGTCAGGGCAATTTTGCCTATGCCCGACTCCGCGTATTGTCGAAGATCGATATGCTGGGAGGAGGCCTGATCCACAGCTGGGACTTCTGGCAGCTTCGAAATTACGATGGGACCCCGGCGTTTGCTCCGCAGCCGGCGCTCAACCTGAGTACTCCCGAGGGCCAGTATCTGATTAACGCAACGATCGATGGTCAGGGCCTTACTCTTTGGAAGGTTGTGCAGAGCCCGCGCCAGTTGCCGGTTCTGACACGCAAGTTCATGCCGACCATCCCGTTTATGACGGCGCCGAATGTTCGGCAGCAGCGGATCGAGCGTGAGATCGAGACCGGAGATACCCGTCTCTGCCAGCCGGTCTATCGTCACGGGCAGCTCTGGGTAGCTCATACCATCGCCGTCAAATGGGGTGAGCGGGCAAATAGTGCTGGTATCCAATGGTTTCAGGCCAACTCGAAGGCAGGTTACGTCACTCGGCAGGGTATCTTCGGGGCACCGGATTATCATTACTTCAGTCCGGCAGTCATGGTTGATCGGCTGGGTAGTATGATTGTGGTCTTCAATCGCGTGGGAGAGAGCGATCCCCCGTCCATCTGTTATGCCGTGAAGTCGGCGATGGACGACCCGAGCCGTCTGCAGGACAGCGTTGAGATGATCCAAAGTTCGATGTCGGGAGCCTGTGAATGGAACAGCTCGAACTCCGCCGCCATCGACCACGAAGAGGAGCAGGTCTGGATGATGGGGCAGTACGTGGCGACGGAGAGCGATTGGGCCACGTGGATCGGCTCAATTAAGCCTGGTGCCGGCCAGACACGGAAGGCGGGAGAATAGAGGGTGTTGGAAGGCCCTCTCAGTCTTTAATGCAATTGTCCTGCGATCCCGACTGATTTGATGAAGAAGTTGAGTAATGTGCTTGACAATGAGTGGCTGGGGACGTATATTCGCACATTCTTGAAAGGGTGAGGGCACGTATA
>JBEGMZ010000570.1:0-8675 GCA_041182745.1 Acidobacteriota bacterium | reverse complement strand
TTTCAATGTGGTCGGCCTCGGGGTAATCACCGCGATGTTCAAATCATTCTACAATGGTCTCCGGCAATCGATTCAACAATGGCAGATGGCATTGCTGATGACGGTCATCTCGCTCCTCGTTGCGCTCCCACTGGTTTTGCCGACCTTCTGGCTGATCTATGACACCACCCGCAGGACGGCAATGGCCGAGCGGATGATGGCCGATCAGATCGACCCGCTCTGGCTGATCGATCTCGCCAATGGCCAGCTTTCCGGCTTCTCGATCGAGGGAATGGGCACCCTCTTTGGTCTCTCCCTGGTCGCGATCGGCCTGCTCTACCTTCTGCTGCACACGCTTCTGACCGGGGGCATGGTCAGTCTGCTGGTCGCCAATGATCGCCACTTCCGGATGTGGGATTTCTGGGCGGGCGGAGGTCTCTACTTCTGGCGCTTCTTTCGCCTCATGCTGATCTCACGCCTCCTGCAGGCTCTGGTCATTGCCGGGACGCTGATCTGGCTTAAAAAGCTCGGGGCGCTGGATCAGGCAGCGACCGCCTACAGTGAGGTCGTGCGGAAGGAGTGGGCAACTGCGATTGGACTGGTTCTCGCGTTTGGCTTGATCGGCCTGATCTTCGATTACGCAAGAGTCAGAACCGTCACCAATGGTTCGGTCGGGATGGTCAGCGAGACGATTCGCACCATTCGATTCACTCTCCGTCACCTGCCCTCGACCGTCGGCCTTCAGCTCCTGGTGGGGCTGGTCGGATTTGGACTCTTCGCTGGCCTTGTCCAGCTTCGTGCCTCCATTCCACAGCTGAGCGGGGGCCGGGTCTTCGCCGCATTTGTGATCGGTCAGCTGGCAATCGGAGTGCGCCTCTGGCATCGCGTCTGGTTCACGGCCTCCCAGGTCGAACTTCACCGCCGGATCACAGAGCGTTACTCCGCCCCCGACGGGAGTTACGCTGAGGAGTACACCGAGCCGGACGCCCCCGGCGAGGAGCCCGAAACGCCGGCTCTCATTTGACGGAGGATCGATCCCCGTCCACCTATCCCCGCGTGACGTAGTTGACGAGCGTTCCGATCGGCTCGATCGTAATACGGATCTCGTCGTCGACCTCGAGGCTGAACTCATCGGGCGGAACGATCCCGGTGCCGGTAAGCAGGAAACAGCCGTGCGGGAACTCGTCCTCACGGAAGAGGTACTCGACCAGCTCCGTCAGTCCGCGCTTGAGGCTGGTGAGCCCGGTGGTTCCGCGGAAGACCTGACTCCCGGCGCGGTTGATCTCGAGAACGATCTCGGTCTCGGAGGGGAGTGGCTGATCGCTGACGAGAATGCCAGGGCCGAGTCCGCAGCAGCCGCGGTAGACCTTGGCCTGCGGCAGATAGAGAGGGTTCTCTCCCTCAATGTCGCGCGAACTCATGTCGTTACCGATCGTATAGCCGATGATCTGACCGTGTGAGCTGAGAACCAGGGTCAGCTCCGGCTCCGGGACATTCCATTTCGAGTCCCGACGGATACGAACCTTCTGGCCGGTGCCGACCACTCGGCTCGGCGATGCCTTGAAGAAGAGTTCAGGGCGCGGTGCATTGTAGACGCGATCGTAGAAGTCGCCGCCACCCGCGTCCTTCGACTCATCCATCCGGGCCGTCCGACTGCGAAAATAGGTCACCCCGGCCGCCCAGACTTCCTGGCTCCCGATCGGTGCCTGGGCCTGTGTCAGCGGATCAAATTTTGTCAGCCGCTGGCCGCGTCGCGAGAGGCTGGTCAACACCGTTTCGAGATCCCCGCGGTTGAGCAGGATGTCCCATTCGGTCTCGGGAAGAAGGTAGAATTCATGCCGGTCCTCGATTACCGGCCCCTGCTGAGTCTTGTATAGTTTCATGGTCTGAAAGAAGTTCCTCTGCGAGTTTTGATTGAGTGCGTCGATCCGATCTGTCCGCGCCAGCGCGGGTAGAAAATAGCACAGGCAACAGAGATGCGGCAAAATGTTCCGCCGGAAAATTTCTCCCCGCGGAGCCACCTCTCTCGGCCAGGGCTCAAAAGAAGGCCCTGCTTGGACAAGATTTTGCTTTTGAAAATGGGGCCGATTTGTTACTATCAGCTGCGATTTAGTTTCCAGCCTTAGTAAACGATTTTTTGAAACCGGTTATTTTTTGAAACCGGTTATTGAGACCGGACTTGGAGTGAGATCCGGCTTCTTCTCCCCGGCAGTTCCTGCCAGGTGGTGATCTGTAGTTCTTATGCCGTTTCGGCGACTTCGACGCGGCATCGTTATCGATCCGGACTGATATCTTGATTCACGTTTGGCGACCCGTGACGGTCGCCGAAGTTCAGATTAACACCCTGGCAGTAAGGAACAGGAGAAGTGCCGCGGCGTCGGTTCGCGGAGCATAATGGAGGAGAACGATGAGAGAGCTGAAGAGCAGGCGAGTCTTGCTGGCGCTGGCGGGTCTGGTGGCCGCCATCGCTATCCTTGGTGATTCCGGTATTGACCGATCGATCGCGGCGCCGGGAGCCATAACCTTTACGCGCGACGTCGCGCCAATCCTCTACTCGAGCTGTGTGGAGTGCCATCGGGCGGGTGAGCTGGCGCCAATGTCGCTGCTAACCTACAAGGATGTGCGGCCGTGGGCGCGTTCGATCCGCGAGAAGGTGGTCAGTCGGGAGATGCCGCCCTGGTACGCCGACCCGAACCACGGCGAGTTCCTCAACGACACCCGGTTGACCGACCAGCAGGTGGAGACGATCCGGCGGTGGGTCGACAGTGGTTCACCCGAGGGCAGTCCGCGTGATCTTCCCGCCGCGCCGAAGTTCCCGACCAGTGAATGGAAGAATGGCCAGCCTGATGTCGTCCTCTCGATGACCGAGGCGGCCGAGATCCCGGCCGATGGAACGGTTCCGTACCGTTATTACGCCGTCCCGACCAACTTTACCGAAGACAAGTACATCCAGTTTGCGGAGATCAAGCGTGGAGCGCCGAGTGTCGTCCATCACGTGATCATCAACGTCCGTGAGCCGGAGCAGGGGATGATGCCACCACCCGGTGAGATCCGACCTGACCGGCTGCGGGGAGGCAATCCTGAGGATCCGCAGGCTACGCGCAACCCGCGTCGTGGCACCAATCCGGACGGGATGCTGGTTGGCTGGGCCCCGGGGATGACTCCGCTCAGGTTGCGTGACGGCAACGCCAAACTGGTCCGCAAGGGATCGATGCTGATCTTCCAGATGCACTACACAACCAATGGCGAACCGGCGAAGGACGTCACCCGGGTTGGACTCTGGTTTGCGAAGCAGCCGGTCGAAAAGCGAGTCATCACCAAAGGGATCTTTGTCGATCCGCGTACCTTCGCCATCCCCGCCGGTGACCCCAACTATGAGTCAAAATCGAGCTATACCTTCACCGAGGATGCCCACGTCCATATGATGATGCCGCACATGCACGTCCGTGGTAAGGACTTCGAGTACAAGCTGACCTATCCCGATGGGAGCTCGAAGATACTCCTTCGCGTGCCGAAGTACGACTTCAACTGGCAGCTCATCTACCGGGTGATGGAACCGATTCCGATTCCAAAGGGCAGCCGGATCGACTGCGTCGCCCATTTCGACAACTCGACCCGGAACAAGTACAACCCCGATCCCACCCGGACCGTCTACTGGGGCGACCAGACCTGGGAAGAGATGATGATCGGCTGGGTCGACTATACCGTTGATGGCCAGAAGCTGGCATTGAGCAACTGAACCGAGACAGTCAACGGCGGAACACTGAGCGCTGGAAGATCTCTTCCCGCGCTCAGTGTCCCAACGCAGAGTGTTCCGACTCAGCACCAGAACGCCACCCCTCACCCGCCCCGGAGCGATCTCTCCGGTTCGGGCTTTCTATCCAGAAGAGGAGCACCTCCCGCCATGTGGATCCGTAAGGCAGTTCGTGATCAGAAGAAGGGCGTCGACTCTCCGGTGCCGACCCAGGTCGTATCGAACGAAGAGATCGTACCGATGCCGCAGACGACAAAGCAGAAGCAGGTCGAGCAGCTGATCGGCGAGCTCTCGACCGAGCGGGCGAAGAGGCTCGGTATGGAGCGGCGTGACTTCATGCGCACCTCGATGGGGCTCGCAACCTGCTTTCTCGCCTCAAATCTAGCCTATGGCCGAAACTACTGGGATGTTGATGAGGCCGAGACGTGGGAGGAGGCCGCCTACGACGAAAAGTGGCCAAAGAAGGAATACTTCATCATGGACGTCCAGGCCCACTTCACCAACGGTCTGGCGCTCGGGTTCCGCAACAACGAGTTTATGCGGAACATGGGGTTCAACCTGAAGAATGACGTCGACTCATACAGTTACAAGACATTCGTCAAGGAGATGTTCTTTGACAGTGATACCTCAGTGGTCGTCATCTCCGGGGTCCCCAGCTTTGAGGTGAACAAGGATAAGGAAGGTAATGTGCTGGAGGGGCGGGCGCGGAGTCCGCGCGGCATTCTCCCCTCGTGGCTCATGTCACAGGCGGCGAAGGAGATCAACGAACTGGCTGGTGGAACGGTCCGGGCAATACCGCAGGGAAACCTTGCGCCGAATCACTACTGGGACAAGGTCTCCAACACCATGAACCGGGCGGCGACCATCGAGCAGATGGAGCGTGAGATCAGGCAGTACGGCATCAAGTCCTGGAAATGGTACTGCCACGCCGATCCGGCACGGAGCGGACAGGGATTCCAGGTCGATGACGAGAACGCGCTCTGGTTTCTTGACGAATCGAAGAAGCGTGGCATCAAATTGCTCAGCATCCACAAGGGCTTCTCCTATCAGTCGCGAACGCTGGGCCATCTCGCCAACCCCAAGGATATCGAGAAGGCGGCACTGACCCACCCGGACATCAACTTTGTCGTCTACCATTCGGCGCTCAAGCACGGCCCGGGGGAGCAGGGAATGACCCGTCCCGATGAGTGGATTGAGATGAACCGCTACAATCCGACGACCGGAGACTTCGAGTGGCACAGCGTCCTGATGGATATCAAGAAGCGCAATCCAAAGATGAACAACGTCTACTGCGAGATTGGCAGCTTCTTCGGGGTGCTCGCAATCGCCCATCCGGAGATGGCCATGCACGGGATGGGCAAGAACCTGAAGTACTATGGTGCGGATCACGTCATCTGGGGAACCGACTGTCTCTGGTGGGGATCGCCGCAGTGGGTGATCGACGCCTTTAAGCGGTTCCAGATCACCGACGAATTCTGTGAGAAGTACGGTTACCGGAAGATTACACCGCAGGATAAGGCGAAGATCTTCGGGTTGAATGCGGCCAGGCTCTACAATGTCAACCTGAAGGCCGACCGCAGGGCGCTGCCGGCCGACACGCTCGATCGGCTGAAGGTCGCCTATCACGAGAGTGGGGGGCAGCGGAGCAATGCGGCCTGGGGCTGGGTCCGGGCAACGGACTGAGCGCAGGATCGCGGGGGTCTGGCCGTGAAGGTAATGACATCGCTCTCGGCGCTTGTCGCACTTGGAATCGCCTTCCTGACCGGGGATGCCCGGCAGCAGGGGCAGGCGTTGACTCCCGATAGCCGGCCTGAGAACGCACTGGTTCGCTTTCACCACGTCCACCTCAACACGACCAGTCCGGAGGGAGCGGTCGACTTCTACACCAGCCGTTTTCCAGGTGAGCGGGCGAAGTTTGCCGGTCAGATCGAGGCGGTACGGACGGGGCGGTCGTGGCTGCTCTTCAACCGGGTCAGCGCTCCTCCGCCGTGGCAGCTGACATCGGCAATCTGGCATTTTGGATGGGGAGCCGTAGATATGAAGGCGGAGTATGACCGTCAGTTGAGACTCGGAACCCGCTTCTTCGAGCCATTGACCGATATCAGCGACATTGGGGGCAATGCCAACGCCCGACCGGGCAGTTTCTACTATGCTTACGCGGAGAGTCCCGATCGTGCTCTGATCGAGTTGAATACCGCACCCCACCATCATTTCGGTCACCTCCATCTTTTTAGCGCCGATCCGGTCGCCGCCGGCGAATGGTATGCGAGACAGTTCGAGGTGAAACTTCGGCCTCGCGTTCCGTCACGTGAGCCGCGCTTCTACCGTGGATTTCAGATTGGGCCGAGCGTGTCGTTCGTACTCGATGGGATAAATGTCATCATCTTTCCGGTCGAATACTCGAAGAAGGCATACGCTGAACAGTGGAAAGGTCGGACTGAGCTCGAGTCGACGCCGGGGCGGGTGATCGATCATCTCGGGATCGGTGTCGACAAGCTCGATGCCTTCCTTGAAAAGATGCGTCGGGACGGAGTAAAAATCAGGCAAGGGATCCGTCGGTTGGCTGGAAGCAGTGTCAGATCCGCCCTCGTCGAGGGGCCGGACAGGATCAGCCTCGAGCTGATCGAAAGCCGGGAAACACCAGAATCGAACTGATCGCACCGGACAGGGCGTGATCGGAACAAGCCAGACTTTGGCGACAACAAGTGGAGAGAGGTCATGAGACGATCATTGGCAGGCATATCCCTGGTCATCACGGTGCTGCTGTTTCCGGCAGTTGTTCCGGCTTCACAGGCCGACCGGCTGGCCGGGCGCTGGGAGGGGAAGCTCTCTTCGTTGCAGGGTGAGAGGCCGACCGCCGCAATCTTCAAAAAAGAAGGTGCGGGCTACACTGGCAGGACACTCGGCCTCCGACCCGGAATGGAGATCGAGCTGAAAGAGCTGAAGGTCGATGGTGAGACGATCACCGCGCAGGCAGATGTCGAGACACCGCAGGCGACGCTGACGATCAGTTACACCTTCAAGCTCGATGGTGAAACTTTGAAGGGGCAGGGATCACTTGACTTCGGGGGGCAGCCATTCACCTTCAGTATCGAACTGAAGCGGGTGAGTGGTGACACGGAGTCACCACTTATGTCGGGCGCGCTGGCTGGCGCAGCCGCCCGTGGGGGTGGAGCGGCACCGGCCCGGCCGCCAGTTGTGCAGCCACAGCAGAAGCAGTCGCCCGACTACTTTGTCGGGCAGTGGAGCTTCCGTTACATTGGTCGTGAGAGTTCACTCGGGATGGCGCCGCGTGAGGGAACCGTAAGCATCACCAGGCGGAGTGATGGACGGACCCTTGACGCGAAGGTGGCTGGGAAGACGGATGCCGGGGCATACAGTGAGTCGTGGGTTCTCGCCTTTGACGAGACATCGCGCCTCCTTACTCTGACCGAGAAACTGGCCAATGGCGCTGTTGTCAGCTCACGTGGGGATTGGAGCAGCCCGATCTCGATCAACTTCAGTGTCAGCCCACTCAAGGTTGGTCGCCACAATGTGCAGTTGCGGCGAACCATCTCGATCATCGCCGCCCATTCCTTCAGCATGACGGAAGAGATCTCTGAGGACGGCAGCCCGTTTGTACGGCTGGGAGACGCCCTATACTCGCGTCTCGAATCGAAGTAGACCGGTTGATCTGATGGCCAAAGAGGGTAACGATCGACGATTGAAGCGGTCACTGGCGGGTCTCATCCTCCTGTTCTTTGGCGGTCTCTGGCTCGTGCCAGCGGCCGGCAGTGGACAGGAGCCGGCGGCGACCTCAGGTCGGCGTGATCCAGCAAAGTGGGGAGGGAACCATGTCGGCCAGCCTGTCCCGGACTATCTCCAGGGAGATGAGTGCCTCTTCTGTCACCGGAATGAGATCGGACCCCGCTGGGCGAGGGATCCACACGCGCTGACTCTCCGCTATCGTGAGGCGGCGCCTGAGGCTGAGCCGCTGATCGCACCACTCCTCAAGCTGAATCCTGAGGCTGCTGCGACAACTCATATTCTTGGAAGCCGCCACTTTATCCGGCTGTTGAAGAAAGACGGCTACGGTCGATTCGCAATGGCTGTAACCCAGCTGATGCTCGGGCGTGATCAGTCGCCGGCGGACACTTTCAGCCAGGAGCCGGCTTTCTGGGATCGCCAGACCTTTGGCCAACGCTGCGCCGGTTGCCATTCAACCGGGGTCGACCCGGTCAATCAAACCTTCAGCGCATTCGGTCTTGACTGCTATGTCTGCCACGGAGATGTCGACCTCGAACATACAAAGGACAAGTCACGCGTCTGGTTCTCCCGGAAGCGACGTGACGATCCGCGAGCCGTCACCTCGATCTGCGCTCAGTGCCACCTTCGCGGAGGCAGATCCAACGCGACGGGGCGTCCCTACCCGAGCAACTTCATCGCCGGTGACAACCTCTTCCAGGATTTTGAGGTCGACCTTGCCCGTGCCGATGATCCACGGCTCAACGCCGGAGATCGTCATATCTGGCGCAATGTCCGTGATGTGACCGTCAATGGTGACGAGTCGATCACCTGCCTCAGTTGCCATCAGGTACACGGTGACTCGGTTCAGCGCCACCGCCGGGTTCTCCGCGCTCCGATCTGCACGGAATGTCACGCCGCTGAGGGGTCGTTCCGGGAAGTACGCAAGTACGTTGTCCACAGCGAGCTTTGCGGTTACTAGACGGACACCTGCGGGAGACGATATCTGAAGGTAAGATCTCACGCGAAGTGAAAAGTGAAAAGTGAGAAGTGAAGCTGGCAGAGTGGTAATGGAGCCTCGCTTTGATAAGATCTCACGCGAAGACGCGAAGCCGCGAAGTAAGAGGAAGAAGCTGGCAGACTGGTAATGGAGCCTCGCTTTCATAAGATCTCACGCGAAGACGCGAAGCCGCGAAGTAAGAGGAAGAAGCTGGCAGAC
>JBEGMZ010000569.1:0-7855 GCA_041182745.1 Acidobacteriota bacterium | reverse complement strand
GGAGGGGCCGGAACCCACGATCACTCGTTCAAACCAGTCCATGGCGCGCTTTGAGATATCGTCCGTGGAGTAGACCGACCAGTCCTCTGATTACGACTGACAGCAATTGGACTCGATTCAGGCTGGTATTTCGTACCACTCCTGACGGGCCACTGCCGCACTCGTCGAGGTAGACGAGAAGTAGCAACTTGAGAGAGACAATGTGATGAGCCCCTTTTCGCCGGAGCCAGGGCTCAATAGCGGTGGCATCGAGCTTCTTCGCGACAATCAGGTGCAGGGTGCGGGCTTCGGCAGACTGAATACACCATTGTTCTGAAAGCGATCGATGCGCTCCAATGTAGTGATCTGCCAGCGTCTCCGGGAGCTGTCGATCGAAAAGACAGCGGTACAGGTGTTCCGCTTCCTGTCTCAAATTGAGGTCATTGTCTTGCATTGCCCGTGGTTGCGGATCTCCGGTGTGCGAATCAGACATGGCCGCACCTCGATTGTCAGGACTTCGTATTAAGGTGTCCACCTGGTAGGTGGTGACTGGCGAAGGCTCTCCTGACGAACAAAAACCTGAAATCGCACTATTTAAGTCTGACCCCCTGACCCGCAGAATCTCCGCCTTGTCAGCCAAATCAACCACCAGTTCCCGGTCATAATAAACTACATCGCTCCAAATCCAAAAGTAGACGGTTGCAGCATTCGACAGGCGATCAACAAATAGGTATCATCTGACCCCAGTAGATCGCTCTCCCGATCACCTTTCTGCACCTGCGAGAGGCTGATCAGGTCAGACGGTGATCCCAGCCGGCGGTCACCAGTGTGCGAACAAGGTTTTATAATGCTGCAGCGATATCAATCACTTGTGCGCTTCGCCGCCCTGTCGCTTTTTGTGGCCGGACTTGCCGGTACAGCCTATGGTTTTTATAAGTTAATTGGATATCAACATGACCCCAATGTCTGGCGATATGGTCTTCGGCTGCCAGCTCTGTTCGTTACATTGACCATTCTGATCGCCGGCGTCGGGATTTGGCGGGGGCCGGATCAGGCGCTGCTGGCGGTTGGCGGGCTTCTGGTCGTGGTTCTTGGTAACGTAGTGCCGGCAGCCGTCGTCTGCGTAATCGGACTCTCCGCGTTACTTCTTGGCCGAATGGTCCTGCGGGGTCGACCGTGTGACAGCAGCGAGTCCCTGCTGGTTGGAGCCGTTGTCCTCGGGGTGGTGCTGGGTCTGCTGGTGCCTTTTCCGATCAATAACCGTGGTACCTGGGGAGCGATTCTCGCAATACCGTTGATCATCGGACGCACCGGTTGGTCAGTTCGAACCCTATGGCCCGCCGCGACCACCTTCAAGCCATTCAGTCATCTCTATCTTCTAAAATGTGCCATCGGCGCAGCAATTATCATCCACACTCTTGTTGGCCTGATGCCAGAAACCGGACACGATGCGCTCTCGATGCACCTGTTTGTTCCGGCCTATGTCACTCATAACCAGCTCTGGGATTACAACGTCAAACTGTACTCGTGGGCGGTAATGCCAAAGCTTGTCAACTGGATCTATACCGCCGGCTACCTCTTTGGTGGAGAGACCTCGGCCCGCCTGATCAACGTTGGATCGGTGATACTTCTTGCCACCCTGACGCGACGTTTGTCTCGCTGGGCGGGGGCAAGTGAGCTTGGTTCAAATTGGGGAATGCTGCTCTTTCTGTTGACGCCATTAACATATCTTGAAACGAGCAGCCTGTTTGTCGAGGGAATGTGGTCGGCATTCGTGTTGGGGGGAACAATAGCGATCCTCAGACTTGTTACCGACTCCGAAGACCGAAAGAGAGACCTTCTGCTGGCGGCGATACTTCTTGGTGGAGCCATGTCCGCGAAGGCCGTCACCTCCACCCATCTGCCGATGCTGCTCATGCTGCTCTTTTTGAGGCCCCTTCGCTGGATTGGAAACAATTTAACCCGAACTGCAATAACGTCGATCCTGCTCTTTTTGCTGATAGGAATGATGCCCTATCTGACTGCCGGCTGGTTGACCGGAAACCCGCTGTTTCCGTTTTTCAATGGATACTTCAACTCACCGTACTATCCGCCCGAAAATTTTACACCGCCGGCAATGTTCGATCGTGGTTTCCGCCTCGACACAATCTTCCGGATGACATTTAACTCGAGTCAGTTTCTTGAAGGGACGGTCGGATCCGCCGGTTTTCAGTGGCTGCTGATAATTGTCCCTGGACTGTGCGTCACGGCGTTCCTCAGAAATCGACGTGCTCTTTTAACGGGATTGATCTGTTTTAGCTGGCTGGTACTGACATTTTCGCAGACAGCCTATCTTCGTTACGTATTTCCAGGTTTTGCACTTGCCAGTGTGGTGGCCGCGGTGACGATTACATTAACCCGCACAATGGGCCGCCGTGTATCGTTCTGCTGCCTGGCGGTCTCCTGCATTGCACTATTATTAAATCTGACTCACCTGCAAGCAGCTACCTATTACGGAAATATTAGTCCGAAAGTGATAATCAGCGAGGAGAGTCGTGATGAGTACCTCTCAAAAGTTGTTCCAGTGCGCTCGATGGTCAGAATTGTAAATGAGATAAATCAGAATGAGCAACCGGTGATGTTCTTATCTTCACCCCTCACCGCCGGACTCAAGGCTGACGCTCAGTATGTCAACTGGTACAACCCGAGATTGGGAGAGCTTGTGAGGGCGGCTGTGACCCGGGATGGTCTTAAGCGGGTATTTTCAGAGGAGAGAACGGCATACGTCGTCGGGGATGACTCCTACCTGACACCGGTTCTCCGGAAGATGATAAATGAGTTATGCGACGAGGTGGCAAGGGTAGGCTCGGTAACGCTCTATCGTGTTAATTTTAAGTCTGATTAGGTCAAAGAGACCATCGAGCTGAGATGAGCGCTCTCCGGGTCCCGTATTGGGTGACAATGCGGGAGGTTGACGGAGAATTGCTGACAGTGAGCGACCGGAGGTTGAATCGACCCTGTCTAAAGGTATCACTTGGAGAAGTCCGGCCCGGAGACGCGGTTACCTCGTCAGCCCCGCGGCGGCCGGGCAGGGGAGGTCGCTACCACTCTCCGGTTCGATCCCAGGCGAACTGCTTCAGTCGCCATCTCATGTCGGGCGACAGCTTGCGTCCATCCGACCAGGAGAGATTGGAGTTGACGTTGCGGGTTGAGCGCATTCCCGGAATGACCGTGCTGACAGCATCATGGCTCAGCACGTAGCGGAGGGCGAGTTCCGGCAGGCTCAATGCCTCGTGATTGAGCAGCAGTTTGAGCCTTTCGACCCGGTCAAAGACCTTCTGCCGGCGGTCACCGCGGAAGAAGAAGGCGCGGAAGTCAGATTCCGGAAAGACGGTATCCGGCCTGATACTGCCAGTCAAACCACCCTCGTCGAAGGGCACGCGAGCAAGGACACCGATCTTCAGTTCCTGGCATACCGGGAAGAGCTCATCCTCGGGTGCCTGTTCAAAGATGTTATAGATGACCTGAACGGTGTCGATGTGGCCAAGCCGGAGAACTTTGATCGCATTGGCGGGCTGGTAGTCGTTGAGCGAAAGTCCGATATGGCGGATCTTACCCTGTTCGCGCAGCTTCGTCAGAGCTTCGAGCCATTCCGGATCCTCTGCCCAGACGTCGGTCCAGACGTGGAGCTGTTGGAGGTCGATCGTTTCGACTCCAAGATTACGGAGACTCTTTTCGGTACATTTGACGATATATTCGGCAGGGAAGACCTCACGGAGCGGAACGTTACGCGCCGGCCACTCGAGGTTGAGCGGGGGGATCTTGGTTGCGACGCAGATCTTCTCAGGGCGTGAACGCACCACTTCACCGACCAGCCGTTCGCTGTGCCCTTTTCCATAGGCAAGCGCCGTATCGATGAGATTGAGCCCCTGGTCGATCGCCAGGTTGAGTGCACGGATCGCCTCCTGATCATCGCCGCCCGTCCACTGAACGCCGCCGATTCCCCACGCTCCGTATCCAACCTCCGAGATCTCCATCCCGGTTCTGCCAAGTGTGCGAAATTTCATTCTCCAAACCTCCGCTTGTCGTCAACCCTGACCGGTTGCTCTAAAATTGCGGATGAGATTTACTCATTGGTGTCACTCAAATGTCAACTCTATCTTCTGTAGTCTTAATCCGGTGGTCTGAATCTATATCTACTCTATTCTGGACTGGGGGGGAACGTGGATCTGGGAGATCTGTCAAAATTGGCTGGTATTGGGTTGGTTCTGATTGGAGTGCGGCGGGGCTGGCGAACGACAGTGGTAGTGGTGGTGGCGGCACTGTTGACGGGCCTCGCGGCGGGGATACCGCTCTTCTCAGGAGAGGGAGTATGGCAGCCGTTGGCGGGGAGGGTGCCTCGATGGCTTACAAGGTCGGGGCCGGTGGGGATCATCAACCTTCTCGGGAAGGCGTTTGCTGACAACCGTCTGATGACGCTCTTCATCCTGACTCTGCCGGCGATCGGGATGGCCGAGCGATTTGGCTTGCAGCAGGAGGCCGGACGACTCCTCCAGCGTATGCGGGCGGCGACCGCCGGACGTTTGCTGATTCTCTACCAGGGGTTTCGCATTCTGCTTGGAGCGCTCGGGATCCGGCTTAATGGCCATCCATCTTTCGTCCGGCCGCTGATCGCACCGATGGCAACCGGGGCAGCCCTGGGTGACGGAACGAGAGCGTCAGATTCGGACGGTGAACAGCGCATCCGGGCGGCGACTGCGGCGGCGGAGAACTACGGAAACTTCTACGGACAGAACCTCTCACCGGTGCAGGCGGGGGTGCTGCTGGTCTATGGGGTCATGCAGGGGCTGGGCCAACCGGTCGGAGTCTGGGATCTGGTTCGGCATTCGGTACCGGTTGTCGGCGTGTCGGTACTGTTGGCAGCGATACAGTTCCAGTGGCTTGACCGGTGGCTGCGCCGCAGAGGAGGTGAAAGATGATCGAGCGACTATTCAGCCTTGAAATGGTCTACGGTTTGACGGGATCAGTGCTGCTGGTCTTTGGGGTGATCGGCTGGAGTGACCGTTCCAATCACCGCCGGAAGGGGAGCGGGCTCTTCTGGCTGATTCTCGGGTCGATCTTCATCTTTGGTGGGCAGCTGCCATCGTGGGTGACGGGATTGCTGGTGCTGGGGCTGGTGGGACTGGATGGTGCGGGTTGTGTCGGGGGTGGCCGGCCGGGCGAGAGCAGGGTCGCGAGAGGAGCGGAGCGTGGAGCTGCTATCTTCTGGCCCGTGCTGGCGATTCCTGTGGTGACGCTCGCGGTCGCACTGCTCTTCCGCGGACTTGGGATGGATGCCAGCCGCGGGGCCCTGGTCGGCCTTGGATTGGGAGGAGTCGTCGCGATGGTGACGGCGCTGATAGTGACGGGCAGGATGAACTTTGCCAGCCTGCGTGTGATGATGGATGAGGGGCGGCGGCTCAACGAAGCCATGGGAGCGGTCAATATTCTGCCCCAGCTCCTCGCCTCACTTGGCGTGATCCTTACTGCGGCAAAGGTCGGGGATCTGATTGCCGCCGGGGTGCGGTATCTGGTGCCGGGAGATCAGCTCTTTCTGCTCGTGCTGGCCAACTGTCTGGGGATGGCGCTCCTGACCATGGTGATGGGAAACTCTTTTGCCGCCTTTCCGGTGATCGCCAGTGGCCTGATGGTTCCACTGCTGGTCAAGCCGCTCGGAACGACCGCGCTCGATCCGGCGTTGGCGGCGATTGTGACGCTGACCGCCGGATCGAGCGGGACCCTTCTGACACCGATGGCTGCCAACTTCAACCTTGTCCCGGCAGCGCTGCTCAACCTGCGTGATCAGTACGGCGTGATCCGGTTTCAGATTCCTTTCGCGCTCGCTCTCTGGTCGTTTCACGTCCTCTGGTTGTGGTGGAACATCCGCCCGGTTCTGCCGTGAGTGGTTACCTTTGCCGAATGATCATGCTATCCTCGCTTTAAATGACGGTGACTCCTTTGAGATGAGGTGGGATTGAGATGTTGAAAGCACAGCACTTTCGTTTCGTTCTCTTCTTTGTTCTGACGGTTCCGGCAGTGGTTCTGCAGCTGGTCGCGCCACCCTCAGTAACGCAGGGCGGGTCGGGAGCGCCGGCCATCTGGCAAGTGGCGCCGCAGAGCCCGGAGATACCAGAGCCGGAACGGCTGGAGGAACTTCGTCGGCGACGTGCCGCGACCCTCGACCGGATGTCGCCAGAGAGCGTTATGGTGCTCTTCAGCGCTGAGCCCCGAGTGTATACTAATGATGTCGACTACCATTACCGGCAGGAGAACAACCTCTACTACCTGACCGGGATCAGGCAGAATGGAGCTGTTCTGGTTCTGATACCCGGGGCGAAGCAGACACGGGAAATCCTTTTTATGCCGCCACGTGATCCACGTTATGAGACGTGGAACGGGCGGATGATGAGTCTTGATGAGGCGCGGGTGCAGAGCGGGATTGCCGACGTTCGTGAAGCGGGACGGCTGACCGGGCTGCTTGCCTTCCTGTTTCCGGGGTCTGGCCCCGCCTTCGCTGCACGCAGCCCGCTGCAGATGCCGGATGCTGGTGTGGCGAGAGCCTGGGAGCAGGACTTTGCCAGACTGCTCAGAGCGGCCCGCGCCGGCCAGGCCCAGCTCTATCTTCTGACGCCACCGGGGCGGGACCTCCGCGAGTATCGGCAGGAGCAGGAACTGGCTGACCGGCTGGCGGCAACGGCTTCGAAATTGAAGGTTCTCTCGGCTCATCCGATCTTTGCTGAGTTGCGACTGAATAAGTCTCCACTTGAGCTGCGGCTCCTCCAACACGCTGTCGACATCTCCTCTGAGGCCTTCCACCGCGTCTTCGCTCTGGCCCGGCCTGGCCTGTGGGAGTATGAAATCCAGGCCGAATTTGAGTATACCTTTCGTCGTCGCAACGCCGACAGCTGGGGCTATCCCTGTATTGTTGGTGCCGGAGCCAACGCCACGACACTTCACTACATCACCAGTCAGGATCGGCTCGCCGATGAAAGTCTGATTCTGATGGACTGCGCAGCTGAGTATGACCACTACACCGCTGACATAACACGGACAATCCCGATCAATGGAAAGTTCACTCCTGCCCAGGCCGATATCTATCGCATCGTCTACGACGCACAGATGGCATCGATCAGGCGTGTCCGCCCCGGCAACCTCGTCGGCTCGGTGATGGATCCGCCGACGGCGACCAGGTCGGTTCAGGGGGTGACAGCTGAGATCATCAGAGATGGACTGTACCGGCTTGGGCTGATTACTTCAAAGGATAATAACGAGTTCCGAATCTGGTATATGCACGGCTCAAGCCACTGGATCGGGATGAATGTTCACGATGTTGGCAACTACCAAACTCCACTCGCACCAGGGATGGTGTTGACGGTCGAGCCAGGGATCTACATTCGCCCTGACGCCCTCGATGTCCTCCCGAAGACGCCGGAGAACGAGCGTTTTATTGCCGCAGTCCGGCCAGCCTTCGAGAAGTACAAGGGGATCGGGGTGCGGATCGAAGACGACATCCTCGTCACGGAGCGTGAGCCGAAGGTCCTTTCAGGGCGGATACCCTCGCGCATGGATGAGCTTGAAGCTACGATTGCAAGGCTCAATCTCGAGCTGCGCCGTAATGGCTGGCCGGTTGTGACCGCCAACAGCGGGCGCTGAGCGGAGTGGGAGATAGTGGCGATTGAACTTGATACTCCGGTCGCCCGGCTGGTGGTCGTGAGCCTGCCGCTCGAGCTCTACCGCGAGGCGCTCCAGCTGCTCGCTCACTGCAGCGGATTTGTTCAGCTGACGCGCGACGCAGCGGAGGTCACCCTCATCATTGACGAGATCGAATGGGCGAAATGGGCTGCTGACTTTCCCGGAG
>JBEGMZ010000568.1:0-3541 GCA_041182745.1 Acidobacteriota bacterium | reverse complement strand
GCTGATCAGTACAACTTTGTTACCAGCGAGATCGAACGGCTTCTCAAACTTGGCTACTCCCTCGATTCGATCGGGGTCTTTGCCCGCCAGTCCAGCAATCTCGGCCTGCTCCGCCAGCGGTTTAACCAGGCCGGAATTCCGTTCTTTGAACTGAAGAAGGATCAGTTTCCGCAGGCTCCTGCCGTCAATATCGGCACAATGCACCGGGCCAAAGGTCTCGAATTCAAGGTTGTCTTCGTCGTCGATCTCGATGATCTCAATATGCCGAACCAGAAAGCCATCACCTCAAGGGCCGATCACGTAATGCGGGAAGAGGCGCTCATCCTTGAACGGCAGCTGCTCTACGTCAGTGTTACCCGCGCCCGTGACCTCGCCTGCCTGACCTGGGCCGGAACACCAAGCCGTTTTCTGACCGCCTAAGGTTGAGCACATCCACCAACAGTCCACAACTCCCCGGCAATTGCCCGGTTCCCGAAGGTGGTGGAAATGAGCGAAGACTACACCGACATTATCCAGGTCGTTGATCGCAGTGGATCGATGGAGGCTGAACGAGGCATCAACAACTTCATCAGCGAACAGTCAAAGCGCCCCGGGGAGCGCAAGGTCACTCTGGTTCAGTTTGATAAGGTGAAAGAGGTGGTCTTTCGTGGGGTCAAGGGGGCGGAGTATCGACGCTACAGTCTGATTCCCTCGTGGTGGCACGGCGCTCCTTGATGCAGGTTGTCATTCCCCTCGATATTGATCCGGGTCTGACCGGGCAGGGAGCCTCGAAGGCCTGTGCCGGCAAACGATCTTCAAACGGATCGTCTCTGGCTCTCAACGCGGCATACCAGCTCAGGATGAAAACCCGGGAAAAGGGAACGCCCACGTCAGGCGTTCTGAAGGAAGGGCGCACAGAGCCCTCAATCCGGCAGACGAGCGCTTTACTGCTGCGGGGATGGGGTGGATAATGACTGATCTTTCCACGACCTGAGACAATGCAAAGACCCTCCTGCTGACCGTTTCGAGGTTGGGTGGGTGTGGCTGAAGGGAGATTAGACACAATGGATGTCCTGATCATCGGAGGTGGCCACAATGGCCTCGTCACGGCCGGCTATCTTGCGCGGCGCGGCCTGAAGGTGACGGTGCTTGAACAGCGCTCGCAGGTAGGCGGAGCCTGCGTCACCGAGGAGGTCTGGCCGGGTTACCGGGTCTCGACCCTCTCCTATCTGTGCAGCCTGCTGCAGCCGCAGATCATCCGCGATCTCGAGCTGGCGCGGTACGGCTATCATATCTACCCGAAGGATCCGTCATTCTTCACCGCCTTTCCTGACGGGCGTCACATCTTCTTCTTCCAGGAGATGCAGAAGACCGTTGAGCAGCTCGCAAAATTCTCGCCGCGCGACGCCGCCCTCTATCCGCAGTACGAGGAGGAGCTGGCGCTCCTCGCGGAGTGGGTCGAGACATTGTTGATGGAGACGCCGCCGAACATCGTCAGGCGCCGCTTCGAAGATCTGCTCGCGCTCGGAAAGTTTGGTCTGCGCGGGCTAAAGCTCGGAGATGAGGGGCTGGTGCGGATGGTGAAAGTCATGACGCAGAGTGTGCGTGACTTTCTGGACGAGCGGTTTGAATCGCCGGAGATCAAGACGACCCTTGCGACTGATGGGGTGATTGGGACGAATGGTGGGCCGGCAACTCCCGGAACGGCCTATATCCTGCTGCATCACGTTATGGGTGGCGCGGCGGGTGCGCGCGGGCTGTGGGGATTCATCCGTGGAGGGATGGGGGCGATCAGCGAATCGCTCGCGGCCTCGGCGCGGGCACACGGCGCGACGATCCGCACCGATGCGGCAGTCTCACAGATCCTTGTTCGCGATGGACAGGCGGTCGGAGCCGTTCTGCAAAATGGTGAGGAGATTCGGGCCAGGCTCGTGGTCTCAAATGCCGATCCGCGGCGCACCTTTCTTGGATTGATCGAGGATCGACACTTACCGGGCGACTTTCTCCATTCGATCCGCAATTTCCGCAGTGAGGGCTGCTCGGTCAAGATCAATCTCGCCCTCGACGCCCTGCCCAACTTTACTGCCTATCCAAACCGATCTGATCACGAGATCAACCTGCCGCACCGGACGACCATGCACATCTGTCCGAGCATGGACTACATCGACCGTGCCTGGGAGGATGCCAAGCAGGGGCGTCCCTCGCGCGACCCAATGCTGGAATGCACGATCCCGTCGGCTTACGATGACACGATCGCACCGCCCGGCAAACATATTATGTGCATCTTCGCCCAGTACGCGCCATACTCGCTCCGTGATGCGGTCTGGGATCAGGCACTTAAGGATCGCTTTGCTGACCGCTGCATTGACGCGCTGGCCGACTACGCGCCAAACATTCGCGACATCATCCTTCATCGGCAGGTCATCTCCCCGCTCGACCTCGAGACGGAGTATGGACTGACCGGCGGAAACATCTTTCACGGCGAGATGGATCTCGACCAGTTCTTCTTTATGCGCCCGGTTGCCGGCTGGGCAAAGTACCGGACTCCGATACAGAATCTCTACCTCTGTGGCTCGGGAACCCACCCCGGAGGTGGTGTCATGGGCGCCCCCGGCTACAATGCCGCTCGGGAGATACTTCGCGATCTGAAGCGCTGATCTCAAGTGGCCGGACTGCCGGCCTTAAACCACCTTAACCAGTATCTGTGAGGACTATGTCAATGACAATCAACGATCGTCGTCAATTTTTGAAGCAGTCGGGACTCGCTGCGGCCGGGCTCGCCTTTGCCGGGGCCGAGTCGGTATTCGCCGCACCGAAGATGCCATTTGAGATCTCGCTCGCTGAGTGGTCGCTCCACAAGGCGCTCTTCAAGAAGGAGGTCGACAACATCAACTTCGCGAAGATCGCCCGTGAGGATTTCGGCATCGGCGCGATCGAGTTCGTCAACTCCTTCTTCAAGGACAAGGCGAAGGACATGGCCTACCTGAAGGATCTCAATCAGCGGGCGAAGGATCACGGCGTGATCCATCACCTGATTATGATCGACGGGGAAGGAGCACTCGGCGATCCGGAGGAGGCGAAGCGGACCCAGGCCGTCGAGAACCACTACCGCTGGGTCGATGTGGCGAAGTTCCTCGGCTGCAAGATGATCCGCGTCAACGCCCAGAGCCGCGGGACGTGGGATGAACAGATGAAGCTCGCCGCCGACGGACTGCGCCGGCTGAGCGAGTATGGCGCGAAGGCGAAGATCGCCGTCGTCGTCGAGAATCACGGCGGACTCAGCTCCAACGGCCAGTGGCTGAGCGGGGTCATGAAGCAGGTCAACCACCCGAACTGCGGGACGCTGCCGGACTTTGGCAACTTCCGGATCTCGAAGGATGAGCAGTATGACCGCTACAAGGGAGTGACGGAGCTCATGCCCTTCGCCAAGGCGGTCAGCGCCAAGTCGCACGACTTCGACGAGGCCGGGAACGAGACGGAGATCGATTACCTGAAGATGATGAAGATCGTCGCCGCGGCCGGCTACAAGAGCTGGGTCGGGATCGAGTACGAGGGGAACAAG
>JBEGMZ010000567.1:0-3211 GCA_041182745.1 Acidobacteriota bacterium | reverse complement strand
ACCAGATACCGGCCGGCTCGGCGAGCGGTGAGGCGCGGGTCAGCATTGTCGGCAGCAGCTCACCAGTCGAAGGGGCTGTCCTCATCCAGTCGGTCAGGCCCGGTATCTTTACCGCCAATGCCGATGGTGCCGGAGTTCCGGTAGGGTCGTCCCTCCGCTACCGGAACGGTAACCTGGTCGAGACGCTGCCTCTCTTCGCCGCCGACAGCGCCACCGGTCGCTTTGTCCCAGCCCCGATCAATCTCGGAGAACCCGGTGACGTGACCTATCTGGTACTCTATGGAACCGGCTGGCGCAACCGCACCTCACTCTCGAGCGTGCGGGCAATCATCGGCGGTCTCGAAGCGCCGGTCGTCTATGCTGGGGCGCAGGGGAGCTACGCGGGACTTGATCAGATGAATATCCTCCTGCCACGCGAAATCTCCGGACGAGGGATTACCGATTTGGTGGTGACCTTTGGCTCGGTGAGCTGTAACACGGTCCAGGTCCGCCCCGGTCAGTGACCGCCGCAGGCAGTTTGAATCGACTCTGTAAATTCTCTGATCCGTTTGAGATGATGGTTACCACTTCAGTTAAACAGACTGCTCAAGCGGATGTTATATTGCAATTTTGCAGGGGCTGAAGCTCACCGGGCAGGATCGCTGTCCGGTCGGGACAAATATTCAAGCATTCAAAGAGGAATTGGATTTTTGATCTCGTGAAGGCGGCTGAGAGGAATTTCGTGAAATTCGTTTTAGGCGCTTCAATCTCTCGTTCTCTACACGAAGGATCTGAACCTCTTTTTCAAGTGATTCTACCCGCGCCAACAGCGATCAAACCATCATGACCAATTCAGAATGGGACGCTTGCTCAAGTTGGAGATCAGAAAGATTCGTCATAATTGGTCGGAAGGGTAGCATAAACTTTAAAAAGTCGTGAGTAAGTACGATAAAATAGAAATACGGTAAAGTAGAAAAGCAATTCTATTACGTGCAGTCGATCAACAGATCTCTGTGATATCTTTGTGGTGGGGCTTTGCCGGATCGTCCGGCTTTTGGTTGAGATACTTGCTCCGACTCATCACTTTTCGACTTTTACAATTGGTAATAATCCTGATGCAGATACATTGTTCCCAGGTTTCATAGGGATCTTTTTGCACAGACTTTTGAGGTAACCAGACCACTTATTGATAATACTCCCTGGTGTAGATCGGTGGAGGGCATTAGACAATGCGCTACCCGGATAACTGCCCGACGAGGTGCGATGCTCCCTCTCCTTGAGAGGCACTGTAGGGGTGCTTCGTGAAGCACCCCTGGGATGCCCTATCCAATCATCATCGCTGGCGATTTCTAATTATGGGACGATTGTTTGGGCGGCCGGGATTGTTACGATTATGTGGGATATTACCGCCCTTGTGTCCGCGTGGATGCACGTTTGGAGAGTCAGGATCAGCGACGACTGTGCCAGGTTTGGGCCCACCCCTCTGCACATTTGGAGAGTCAGGATCAGCGACGACCGTGCCAGGTTTGGGCCTACGCTTCCTCACGTTTGGAGAGTCAGGATCAGCTACAACCGTACCGGGCTTTGGCCAGCCTTTCTGCACGTTGGGGGAGTCAGGATCCGCAACGACACTGCTTTGACGGGGATTGGTTGAGGATGTCTGCCCGTTCTGACCGATCTCAACCTTCACCGGGTACATCATACCACTACCGTTAAGGCTGCTATGGCTCAAGAGTGGATTCACGAAGGGGGCGGAGCTGTTGGCAACACCGGGAACAGTTAATAACACCCCAAAAAGCGCCAGCATCATCGATGATAGAATGTATCTCATTGGTCTTACTCCATAATTTTCAAGGGTTTTGATAGAGTGTCGAGTACGACTCCCAATCATCCTGCTTGGCTCGGAGAAGGGCAGCCTTGGCAGCAGGCAATTTAAGGAGAATCGATCCTCATTCTTCGGATCACAATAACAATCTCAGGATAACATCGTTTAACCGTCGCGCAATCGGTGGGGATAGAAATGCACCGAATCGAAAAGATTCGCCGTGGCTGGGAATCCCAGCAATGGCGATCCCCAGCCGTAGGGGAGACGACGCAGCCAGATCGGGTGAAGTTTGTCCTACCAATGGTCAGTTTGATTCCCTCTGAATCGGAAACTCGTTTGCGTAAGTTGTGTGGGCCGGATTTCGACCTATTGACTCCAATTGAAGTTCAGAGGTTGGTGACAGCCGGTCTGGAAGGTGGTGTGTCCAATGCGCGGCTCCAGTTGCACCGGTCCGAACACCCCGTCGAACTCACCAACATGCTACAGGGACTTGCTACCAGAGGCTTTCCTGACCAGGTCGGGCAGAAGAGGGGATGCCTCTATAGGCTTCCAGTGTGGGCTACGGCCCTTGAGCCAGGAGCAGCTGAAGCCATATCCGGTTGGTAGTTTCCTGTATTGCCCGACTTGCCTGTACAGGAAAATGCCTGATTATAGGAAAATAGCAGTTCAGCAGGTGAAGTCAGCGGCGAACACCTTCGTCTTGCGGAGAATTCGTGCCATAATCTCCGCAAAGAGTGCGGAGATTATGCGACTGTACATCCATCAGCAAGACGAATGGCCAGCTTTCCGCTGGAACGCTGCGGCGCTTACGGATCAGCTCGCCGATGTCAGCAGGCAGCAGGGACGACTGATCGGGAGGATGCAATCGCTTGGCATCAGGCTGCGCGCCGAGGCCGTGCTGACCACGCTGATGGAAGAGGTCGTCAAATCGAGCGATATTGAAGGCGAGGTCCTCGATCGTGATCAGGTCCGCTCATCACTGGCAAGGCGGCTGGGGATGGATGCGGGGGGCTTGCCGATTCCGGATCGTCGGGTGGAGGGCATGGTTGAGATGATGCTCGACGCCACCCGGAATTACGCCGCACCGCTGACGGCCGATCGGCTGTTCGGTTGGCACGCCGCGTTGTTTCCCTCGGGTCACAGCGGCATCAGCAGGATTGTCGTCGGAGCGTGGCGTGATGAAGCCTCCGGGCCGATGCAGGTCGTCTCCGGTCCCTATGGGCGCGAGAAGATCCATTACGAGGCACCATGCTTCGACCGATTGCCATCGGAGATGGCCTTGTTTCTTGACTGGTTCGAGTCAGAACAGGCGATCGACCCCGTGCTGAAGGCGGCCATCGCCCATCTCTGGTTTGTGACAATCCACCCCTTTGACGACGGCAATGGCCGCATTGCCCGTGCGATTGC
>JBEGMZ010000566.1:0-7359 GCA_041182745.1 Acidobacteriota bacterium | reverse complement strand
GCGGAGCGCAAAATGGACGACCAGAGCGATGGTGAAGACCAGGATCAACGGCAGCGGAACCACCCCGAGCAGGTTATGCTCGGAAAGGTAGCCGGCTGATTGCGGCAGCCCGACCACCGCGTTGCCGTCAGAGATGAAGAGCCCCAGTCCGCGGTAGATTCCCATTGCTCCCAGCGTTACGATGAAGGCCGGAATCTTCAGTCCGGTGATCGCCGTACCATTGACCAGCCCACAGACCGCGCCGACCGCGATCGCAATCAGGATCCCCGGCAGAACCGCGCCTCCGGTGGCGACCATCGACATCGACCCCACCACGGCCGTCAGCCCTACGATCGAGCCGACCGAGAGGTCGATTCCACCGGCGACGATCACCATCGTCATCCCCATCGCCATGATCGTTATTACCGCTGTCTGCCTGAAGATGGCGGCCAGATTGCCGGCGGTAATGAAACGCGGATCCTGATCCAGCACGAAATATTCGCAGAGCGGGATCAGGATGCAAAGTGCCAGCAGACTGATGAATGGCAGAAAACGTTTCAGCAACTCCTGCATAGATATCAAACCTCTTCCACCGCTGCGTGTTTAAGAATCTCTTCCTGCGTGGTTCCGCGAGCCGGCAGCTCGGCCACGAGATGGCCACGACGCATAATCAGAATCCGGTCGGCCATTCCGAGCAGTTCAGGCAGATCTGAAGAGACCATTACGATCGCGGCGCCAGCCTCGGCGAGGCTGTTCACCTCGCGGTAGATCTCTGACCTTGCCGCGACATCGACCCCACGGGTCGGCTCATCCAGAAGGAAGACCTTCGATCCGGCGAAGAGCCAGCGTGCGAGGAGCGATTTCTGCTGATTGCCCCCACTCATTCGCCCAACCGGCAGGGCAGGGGAGGGCGGTCGAATGTTCAGTTTCTCGATATATTGAAGGGCCGTCGCGGTCTCTCTCCCGGTCTCAATCCGTCCACCCCGGAGCAGCGCGCCGAGGTTGGCAAGGGTAATATTGGTCGAGAGTGGCAGGTTGAGACAGAGCCCTGTCCGTTTTCGATCCTCGGTCAGGAGGCCGATCCCATTATCAACCGCCCGGACCGGGCTTATGGTTTCAACCCTCTGCCCATCAAGCTCGACCTCCCCGATGGTCGCCGGTGAGGCTCCAAAGATCGCCTCGACCACCTCGGTCCGTCCCGCCCCGGCCAGTCCGGCAATTCCGACCACCTCCCCGGCCCGGACCTCGAAGCTGATGCCGGAAAAGAGCGGCGGCCGTCCCAGATCGCGCACCCGCAGTCGAACTTCGCCAATCTCTGCTGAGCGCGGCGGGAAGATCTCTTTCAATTCGCGACCGGCCATATGACGGATCATATCGTCGGTCGAGATCGATCCCCACTCGCCATTGTAGACGGCCAGGCCGTCGCGCAGGATGCTCATTCGGTCGGCGATCTCCTCCAGCTCCTCGATCCGATGCGAGATGAAGATGATCGCGAGGCCACGCCTCTTCAGATCCCGAATCAGCCGGAAGAGCTCTTCGACCTCGTGGCTGGTCAGCGACGAGGTCGGCTCATCCATCACGATCACCCGCCGCGCCTCGACAATCGCCCGTGTGATCTCGACCAGCTGCCGATCCGCGGCGCTGAGTCGGGCCACTCGCGACTGCGGATTGATCCTGAACCCGTAGTCGGAGAGCAACCGCTGGGCCTCATTCTCAAGTCGCGACCGATCGATCCACTGCAGCGGACCCTTCCGCAACGGCTCACGGCCGAGGAAGATGTTCTCGGCCACCGTCAGATGCGGAGCCAGTGAGAGTTCCTGGTAGATCATGGCGATCCCGGCGCCAAGCGCATCTGCCGGCCGTTCGAAGTCGCGCCTCGTGCCATCGATCAGGATCTCACCGCCGTCCGGAGCGTGAACCCCGGCGAGGATCTTCATCAGCGTCGACTTGCCGGCTCCGTTCTCACCGATCAACGCCAGCACTTCGCCCGATCGGGCGGTAAGCGAGACATTCGAGAGCACCTGGTTTCCGGCAAAGGACTTGCTGATTCCACGCATCTCGAGCGCTGGTATCTTGTCGGACATGCTACCCCTCTCACCGACTCAGGGAGTCTTGATCAACTGCTGGATCTCCGGAGTATCGACATTGTCCTTCGTCAGCAGGCTGACTCCGGTGTCGATCCGCCGCGCCGGCTCACGCCCCGCCAGCTTGTCGAGGATTGTCCGCACTCCCTCGTAACCCATCTTCTGCGGGTTCTGGATCACCAGCGAGTCGATCGAACTGTCACGGACATTGTTCACCAGGTCAGGGGTCGCGTCAAAACCGACCAGCACCACCTGTGAGCCGAGGTTGCGCTGCCGAATGGCGCGAACCGCCCCCACAGTCGAGGACTCGTTCGAGGCAAAGAGACCGTTCAGATCCGGATGGGCGGTCAGGATATCTTCGGCTGTCGAGAGCGATTTGCTCGCGCTTGCGTCGCCATAGAGCCACTGTACCAGCTGGATTCCCGGATACTGCTCCTTCAGCTTCTGGGCGAACCCCTCCTCGCGCTCATCGGTTGAGACCGAGCCCTTCTTGACTCCGAGAATTGCCACCTTCCCCTTTCCGTTGAGCCGCTCTCCCATCCGCTGACCAGCGAGCATTCCCCCGGCCCGATTGTCGGTCGCGACATATGAAAGGTAGCTCTCGGTCGAGATCCCTGAGTCGAAGATCGTCACCGGGATTCCCTCGCGTTGTGCACGCAGAACGATTGGCACCAGCGAGTCACCGTGTGACGGGGCGATCACGATCCCGTCGACCCTCCGGTTGATTGCATCCTCGACAATGTTGATCTGTCCGGCGATATCGGTCTCTGAGGCGGCTCCCTTCCAGTCGATTGTCGCTCCAAGTTCCCGACCTGCCGCGTCGGCTCCGGCTTTGATCGTCAGCCAGAAGGAGTGGGAGACCCCTTTCGGAATTACCGCGATCACCGGCTGTTTAGATTTTGTCCCCTCCCGCTTGCAGGCGGTCAGTCCCGCCGCCGCCAGCAGCGGCAGGCTCAGGAGAAGCAGCATTTTTACCAGGTTCTGTTTTTTCATCGGTCTATATTACCCGCTTTCGATTGATCGTTGATGGACCGGCTGGCGGTCGATATGGACTGGGGATGGCAGCCTATTCGAAGACCGCGACTCCCTTGATGTAATCGGCGCTGAAGCGTTCGGCGGTAAATCCGCGGGGGACGTCCTCCAGTGAATGGTAACGGTTGGTGATGAACCTTGAGACATCGATCCGCTTCTCACTCAGCCACTTCAACGCCTCGCGGTAGGTCGCGGGACGGTGATCCTCCCCAAGCGAGCCCGAGGCACCGGTTGGCGCAATGAAGGTCGGCTCGATGAACTGGAGCCGGTTGAGGACCCCAAGATCGACGCCGTGATGGCCATGACCATAGAGAACAATGGTCGCCTGCTTGCGGATCAGCGACGGCATCTCGACAAATATTTTTCCGATGCCAGCCGACTCGATCAGACAGTTGAGCATCTCTCCGTGGGTATGCTCACGAATCGCGGCGACGAGGTCGGTGCTGGTTGGATCGATGACCGTCGCTCCATAGCCCTCGGCGAGCGCGCGGCGGTGCGCATTCGGCTCAGTGAGCAGCAGCAGCCCGTCATAGCCGACCACCTGCCGCAGGTACTGGGTAAAGAGAAGACCGGCTGGTCCGGCCCCGCAGATCAGCACGGAACGGATCGGGCGCTCCCCGCCGAAGGTGTAACGCGCCGCCGTACGTCGTAAAAGGTCGCACGAATGGACGATACATCCAAGCGGTTCGGTCAGCGCCGCCTGATCGATCGGGAGGTCGCTCTCAATCCGAACTACGTTTACGGCCGGGATCGCCAGGTACTCGGCGAGCGCTCCCTGCAGGCCGGTTATCCCATGCTCGGCATAACCCGCACACTGGTGCGAACTGCCGGTCAGACAGTACTCGCACGGTGGAACTTCGCGACTGTAACAGTTGATGCCCTGGTCTACCACTACCCGCTCTCCGACCCGGAGATCCCGCACCTCGCTCCCCGTCTCGACAATCACCCCTGCGAACTCGTGCCCCAGAACCTGCGGCTGAATCTCGAATGGGATCGGGCGGCCATTCTCGTCACTGCTGTAGTTGGCGTGCCCCTCAAAGATGTGAAAATCGGTTCCACAGAGCCCGACGGCTCCAATTCGTACCCGTACCTCGCGTGGTCGGAGCGGCGGCATCGCCAGATCGACCACCTCCAGCTTTCGCACGCTCGTCAGCGCCAGTCCGCGCATTGTTGATCCGGTTGATCCCATATTGACCTGTCAATCCCTGCCTGTTGCTGCCTGAATCCGCCACTACTGATCGAGGTCACTCAGGTCGAGCCTTCCCGCCTGTTGCAACTCCTCAAACCGGCCCATGGTCTCCGTTATGCCCTCGACCATCGAGGTCCGGGGAACCCCGCCCAGCGCCTGCTGTATGGCGCTATCGTCGAGGGTCGTCGGCATGCCAATCCCCTGTCCGGCTACGGTGATAGTTCCACGAGCGGCCGGCTTTATCTGCTCGATCGTCGAGACGATCTCATTCAGGCCGACGGTCTCACCGTGCAGATTGAAGACGTGGGCTCCCGGCAGTTCGACCACTGCCGCCTTGATGAAGGCATCGGCACAATCGGCGACATAGAGAAAATCGGTTCGACCGCCAAAGCGGATGTGAAATGGCCGACCGGCTACCGCCGCCTTCATCGCCTTCGTCGGATCTGATGTCATACCGGTGTCCCGGCCGACACCATAGACCGTCAACGGGCGCAGTCCGGCGCTGTCGATGCCGTGGTCAAGGTGGTAGACCCGGGCGTTCTCCTCATTGCAGCGCTTGAACGCACCGTAGTGGGTGCTCATCCCACCGGCATCCTTTTCGGTCACCGCGACGCCGTCCTCCGCTGCTCCAAAAACTGCGGCCGAGCTGGCATAGGCCACTCGCCTTACTCTACCACCCGAGAGCCGCGCCGCCTCAAAGACGTTGATCGTTCCGATCACATTTACCAGCGCCCCAAGCCGCGGGTTGGCACGGCAGGTCGGTACCTGCAGGCCCGCAAGATGGATGATACTGCCAACCTCCAACTCTTCAATCAGCCGCTGAACGTACCCCTCCGCGGTGATGTCTCCGGAGACCGAACGAATCCTTCCAATCTCTTCGTCGCTCATCATCAACTGCCATCGGTGCAGGCTGTCATTCTGATCAAGTGCCACTACCTGCGCCCCCTGGGCCAGGAGCCGCTTCACTACCCAGGCTCCGATGAATCCTCGTGCGCCGGTTACCAAAAATATCTTCCCGGAAATTAGGTTGGACATTAAATGCAGACCTTCTTCTATTAGAGCTTCTATTAAACCTCAGGTAGATTGCCCGGCCGGTTCCAGACCTGGCAATCAGAATCGGGCGGACTCCATCACCGCCGAGATCGAAGGGCAGGCAGACGCGACACAGACCAGACCTCGACCCTGTCAGCACTCGACTCCGCCAGGTCAAGTGCCTTCGTTCTTGATGATTGCTCCGATGACGCGCGAATGATAGCAAGGGAGCGGAAAATTTCAAATGGCGGGAGCGAAGGAATTGAATTTCACCCCACCAAACACGAAGCCACGAAGGATGGTCTCCCGATACAATATCTCTTCTTCGCGCCTTCGGTCCTTCGTGTGCGATCACTAATTGGAAGGCCCGCTCGATCAATAATGCAATTGCCCTGCTCAACCGTCGAAGCCGGGTCGGACTCTGCCCGACTGCGCCAGCTGCTTGCCAAACTCGGAAGGACGTCATTATGATGACCTTCCCGGTTGATGGCCACCAGTGCGAGGGGCATTTGCACGGAGCGACTTAGGCGATCAATCCTGGCCGCGCCAGAGAGAGCCAGGGCGCCGTAGCTGGATAGGCTTCAGCTGGACAGGCTCAGGAGGATGTATGCTCAGATTGCGTCATTTGGTGACGGTGCCAATTCTGCTCTCAGTAATCGCCATTGCAATGGCGGCCCAGGACAATTCGAGGGGTGGCTGGCAGGTGACAACCGGGAAGATTCGGCAGGTGCAGAGTGAGCTGCGTCGGCGGGGTTATCTCCGAACCGAGCCGACCGGAACTCTCAATCGATCGACGAGGGAGGCGCTCCGTCGCTACCAGATCGACCAGCGGCTGCCGCTCACGGCGCGTGTCGATCGCCCCACCTTTGAAAGTTTGGGTCTCGATGCGCCTGACCTCGCTGAAGAGAGATCAGGCCCACCACCTCCGCCTCCTCCGGCTCCAATTCGTGAATCGACCAGCGAGAGGCCCGGGCTTCCAGCAAGGGCTACCACGGCCGCGGTATCGACCGTGGCAAGGGGGCTGAAGGGGCCAGCCCGGACCCTTCAAAGAATTGATCGTGAGGTTCTGGGCCGTCAGGACCGATCGATATTGCGCGAGATAGTTGAGCTGATCAACCGACAGCCTGAGCGGGAAGTGAGGTACTGGGCGGCAACTGTCAGGGAGGGGCTGGTCACCATCGACATTCCGGCCCTGAACCGTCACGACCCGGGCCCTGTTGTCAGCGAGATCCGTCAGGTTGCCGGAGTGAGAGCGGTTCTGATTGTTGTTCGCTAAATCGGAACCGGCAACATTCGGACACTGCATAATGGAATCGCCGCGAATCAGTGACGTTTTTCAATGTTGCCTGTTACGATCCCGGCTGTTTCTATGATCTCGGCTGTTTCTATTTAGATATTGTGGTTCACGAAGCAGACCCGACCAGGTTCGGCAGCGTCATATCCTGACCGGGCTCTTCTGGTATGGCCGGAGCAGGCCCTGGAGGCTGTCGAGTTCATCCTCAATCTTCTGCATCTCCTGCTCGATCTCGTCACAGTCTCTGGTGATCGACTCCGGTGATACCGCCTCAACATTGTTAATCTTGTCGAGCTGCTGGGAGATCCGACCGATCTGTTCGCGCAGTGTCTCGAGGGCGACCCTTGCCGCCGGCTTCGCTGTCAATTGGAGGTCGATCTTTTTGCGCAGTCCTTCGAGCTTGTCACGAAGTCGCCCGATCCGCGCCTGCTTCTGATCGTTAAGAATGTTTGCCTTCTCCCTCTCGATGGCGCTCTGCTGTCGCTTGATGAAGGCCGTCGCCCCGATGAAGAGGGCCAGCAGAATACCCGCCAGCGTTACCGCGACATAGAGACCTCGAATCCGGCGAATCGGCCTGTTTGAGCCCTTTGACAGCCCATCTCCGAGCCTGGCGTTTAGCGCTCTCGCGGATCCCATATCGGCCGATGATTCTGATTCAGCTAAGCTGAAGACGGCGGTGATCGGACCCCGGCGATCGGAAAGATCGTTGGTGAGAGTCCTTACATTTGCCGGTCGGCGGGGAGCGTTGG
>JBEGMZ010000565.1:0-2915 GCA_041182745.1 Acidobacteriota bacterium | reverse complement strand
ACATTGATCTCCTCCATCTCCTTCCGACAGAAAATCTGGCACGGGAAGGAAGATCGTGCGATTCAGACGAAACCAAGGTTGCGACGAATCGGCGTCCGCTCAAAGTAGCTGATGGCCAGATTACGGTCGCGGCTGATCTGCGCTTTAAGTTCGTCGAGTCCGCTGAACTTCCGTTCGCCCCGAATCCGGTGCAAAAATCGCAGGCGGACATTCTGGTCATAGATATCACGGTCGAAATCGATCAGGTGGGCCTCGATCTTCGAGATACCATCATCGCTGACCGTCGGCCGCTTGCCGACATTGGTCACGCTGCGATGCCAGGTTCCCCCGACCAGACTCAGTGTGACGTAGACCCCGTCTGATGGAATGACGCGATTGTCGACCGCCAGATTGGCGGTCGGGTAGAGCAGGCGTGAGCCAAGCCCCTCGCCGCGGACGACCATCCCCTCGATGCCGTACGGCCGGCCAAGCATCCGCCGGGCCAGATTGACCCGACCTGACTGGAGAAGCTGGCGAATCAGGGTCGAGCTGATCCGGTGCCCCCGAAGCTGCACCTCCGGAACTTCCTCCGCCAAAAAACCGTGACGCCGACTCTCCACCTGCAGCAACTCGAAGGTTCCGCGCCGCTGGTGGCCAAAGGCGAAGCCTTCGCCCAGATAGACCTCACGTGAGTCGATCGCCGCAGCCAGATACCGCGCAATGAACTCCTCCGCCGCGAGCTGTGCCAACTCAGGTGTAAAGTCGATCACCAGCACCTGCTGGATCCCGAGGATCCGCAGCCCTTCCATCTTCTGGGCGAATGTCTGGAGCAGCGGCGGGGCCGACTCAGGGCGAACGATCGAACGCGTATGCGGATCGAAGGTGACAACTGTTGGTATCGCCCCGATCGCTGCCGCTCGCTCGACCACTCTTCGCACTATCTGCTGATGCCCAAGGTGAAGCCCGTCAAAGACCCCCAGCGTACTGACCGCGGGACGCTCCAGCTCATCCATTCTGCTGCCACGAATAATCTTCATTTCCGTCATAGCACCAACTGCAGACCATCCCATGCCATCTCGACTCCTGGTGGCAGCTGGGCACTCGTCACGGCATGCTTGAAGTCATGCCCCATGTGGGTCAAAATCGCCCGGCCTGGCTTGAGCTCGTCAATATAGGCCAGTGTCTGGTCGAGGTGAAGGTGGGTCGGGTGTGGCTTGTAGCGCAAGGCATCGATGATCAGCAGATCCAACCCGTGAAGCCGGGCAAGCGAACTCTCGGGGATCAGATTGCAATCGGTGATGAAGGCCATCGCTGCCTGCCCGTCAGAAATCCGGAACGCCGTCACCTCCATCCGACCGTGAATGACCGGTATCGGGGTCACGTTGAGCCCGATCACCTCAAACGGATCACTGATGACCTCCTGACGAACCCGTGGCAGACCTCCGCCGACGTGGTTTGGTCGCGGGGCGAAGACGTAGTGGAAGACACGCTCAACCTGCCGCCAGGTCGACTCACTGGCATAGACCGGGATCTCACCCTGGCGAAAGTTGAACGGGCGGATATCGTCAAGACCGAGAATGTGATCGGCGTGGGCGTGGGTGACCAGTAACGCGTCAAGACGGTCGATTCGCTCCCGCAGCATCTGCTGACGAAAATCGACCGAGATGTCGATCTGGATCCGCTTTCCCTCGTGCTCAATCGACAGCCCGGTCCGCGTTCGGACATCACGCGGGTCGGTCGAAGTACAGACCTCACACTCGCAGCCAATCATCGGTATCCCGACCGAGGTGCCTGTTCCAAGAAAAGTGATGCGCATGGTTCAGCGGCGGCGAGCAACAAATTGCATCTTGAGATCGGCCATCAGATCCTCGAAGAGCTTCTCCTCGCCCCGTGTCAGATTGCCCTGAGTCTTTTCGCGCAGCATGTCGAGCATTTCGATCGACTCCTTTGCCGCCTCGAGGTTGACCTGACGCCGCCCGGTCGCCGGATGCTCAACCAGCCCAAGGTAGATGAAGGCCGACGACGCGATCTGCATCAGAAACTCGGTGAAGAGGGTCTGCTCCGGGGCTCCCTCTGGTTCATCTTCCGGATAAGGTTCCGCGGTCGGATAAGGCTCCGCAGCTGACACGGTGGCCGACTCTTCGGTGGCCGGTGCAGCAGGAACCTCGACCAGGCTCTCAAACTGACTTATCGAGACCTCTTCGATCACCGCATCTTCGCGCAGTGAACCGTCAGCATTGAACAACCGGCGGTCGCTGATCTTGAAACCACTCTGGTTCTCTTCAGGCATGTCGATCGATCACTCCTTCCGCATATGAAGACACCCGGACAGAGAAACCAATACCTGTGGGGTCGAATTTCTCTGTCTGGAGGTATCTGTCCGGATATTGGTCACTTGTTCGGACATTCAAAATTATCTCTCACCAAATAAACCGCAATCATAGCACCCCACCCGCTATTCTGTCAGATCAAAGTAGGACTGGTTGTCCCGTCGGCAAGGCTTTTGCGGGAACAATCGCATTATCCCAAAGAGATGAGGGAGGAGTGGACTTTGGTAAGGATGCGGGCCGGAGGCCCGCACTCCCGGTAGTTCGATCAGGCGGTGAGCCGATTGACCTGGATCGCTCCAGGCCGGTACGGATCATTTGACTTCGACATTGTTGCTGTCGAGAGTGGTCGACATCACACGCTGGAGTTCGGCGACCGATTTGGTGAAGTCGGTCAGGGCACGGAGCTCACGACCGCGCGAGGCGGAGAGCGCATTCTGCCGATCAAGAACGAAGAAGCTGGTTGACTGGCCGGCGTCAAACTTCCGGACCTCGCTCTGATACTGGAGTTCGGCGTTGAGGCGCGAGTTACGGGCAGCCTCGACCCGGCTGCGGGCAGTGACAACTCCCTGCAGCGCGTTCCGAACCTCGACCTCGATCCCCTGGACA
>JBEGMZ010000564.1:0-2596 GCA_041182745.1 Acidobacteriota bacterium | reverse complement strand
AGATTGGAATGGTCGATCTTGAGACGGAGGCTCTGATTCCGCTGGCGTGGTATGCTGAAAACAGATACGCTGGCAACTTCATCCTGGTTGATCGGGTGACATTCAAGACCATTGCCGCCGGAATGGTATCACGGGTCTCACGGCGAGCCATCAACGTGACGAGGCAGGACTATGCCGTCGACAAAGAGGCACGGGCCGCTCAGAAAGGCCACCGTGCGAAGGTGATCTGGTTGACCGGCCTCCCGGGATCAGGTAAGTCGACCATTGCCGATGGACTTGAAAGACGCCTCTTTGCCGCGGGAATCCATAGCTATACCCTCGACGGTGACAATCTGCGTTTCGGACTGAACAGCGATCTTGGTTTTACGAGAGAGGATCGGAAAGAGAATGTCCGGCGAGTGGCGGAGGTCGCAAGGCTGATGGTCGATGCCGGAATGGTCGTGACGGTGGCCCTTGTCAGCCCGTTTAAGGCCGATCGAGACTTGGCCCGTCAGCTCTTTCAGCCGCATGAGTTCATCGAAGTGTGGGTCAGGACTCCGCTTGAGGTCTGCGTCGCGCGTGATCCGAAGGGACTGTACCAGAAGGCGAGAGACGGATCGCTGCCCAATCTGACCGGGATTGGACAGGAGTATGAGCCACCAGTCAATCCGGAGCTGATCCTTGACGGAACGGCGGAGATCGCACACAACCTGGAAATGCTGGTCCGGCTCATTGGCTGAGCCGCCAGGCGCGCCCACTCGTCTCCGACGGCGACGGAAGAGCCCTTGGAGGCTACCGTCCCTCGACGGAGTAGGCGAGAAGGGCGTTGCCGGGTGAGCCGAAGATTCGGCCATATCCCGAGTTGATGTAGACTACTCCATTGACAATCACCGGTCCACCGGCATCGATCGAACCACCTTTGGCCACTCCGCCATTGACGGCCTCCCACGGGCGGGCGGCGGTGTCGACATCCCAGATGATGCGGCCATCACCTGTCGCGTAGGCGCGCAGATGGCCGTCGGTCGTGCCAGAGAAGACGACCCCGGGAATCGATGAGGCCGCGGCTGACTGTCCGTTGGTGCAGCGGGCCTTTCCCCAGGAGCAGTTGACGACGGGGGCTGGTGTGGTCCAGAGCGGCTCACCGGTTGCGATTCGCAGTGCGCTCAAACCTGGCTTTCGCAGGTTTGGCGGGCCGACCGGATCGGCAATGGGAACATAGACATTTGTCGCATCGGCGGTAAATCCCCATTCGATTCCGCCAAGCGGAGTTCCGCCGCTCAGTCGAGCCTCCCAGACTTTGTGACCTTTATTGTCAGGGTCGAGGGCAAAGAGAATACCCGATTTCTGTCCGGCGAGTATCAGCTCGCGTCCATTGGGGAGCCGACGCAGGATTGGAGAGCTGCCGAAATCGTGGTCCGGACCGGCCTCCCGGGGACAGTTGCCGACACCGGGCTGCCGGCAGTTCATGATGAAATTGTCCTTTGCCAGCACCTGGTTCGACCAGCGGACCTTGCCGGTACGCAGTTCGATGGCGATGATCGAGTCAGGTCCGGTTGTCTCAACGTCGGTGTAGGAGTTGCCGGTTCCGACATAGAGGACTCCGCGTTTGGCGTCAATTGTCGGTGCCGACCAGATGGCCGCGCCGGCCGGGCCGTAGAGTTGAGTTCCAGCCGTGTTCTTGCGGTAGGGCTGGGGCGGTTCCGGTATTGGATAGGTCTGCCAGATCAGGCGCCCACTCACCGCATCGAGTGCGGCGACGCTCCCACGGAACTTGCAGCATTCATATCTGTCCGGCCGGGCGATGGCCTCCTCGATCGACGAGACCGGAACATAGAGCCGGTCTCGGTAGAGAACCGGAGCGCCGGTAATCCGGGCGACCGGATGGCTGTCGAGCCGCTGCCGCCAGATCTCGCTCCCGGTCGTAGCGTCAATCGCATAGACATTGGCTCGTTCATCCCCAAAGTAGACCGCAAACCGACCTCGTCCAAGCTGCCCGATTGAAACCGATGTTCGCACTGGCGCACCAACCTTGAAGCTCCAGTAGGTGCAGCCACTTCGTGCATCGAGTGCGATCACCTGCCCCGAGTCACTTGTCACAAAGAGGTGGTTACCAATTACGACCGGCTGGCCGATCGCCATTGTCGCCGGATAGGCATAGGCCCATTTCAGTCTGAGTCGTGGAACATCGTCGACTCGAAGTCCGGGTAACGGCTGGTGGCGGGAGTTGTCGAGATCCCGACCCCAGCCATTCCACTGTGCTCCCTTCAGGTTGATCGGCTCGGCCTGTCCGGGGCAGCGATTGGCCAGGTTGGCTGAACCGGACAGACCAGCCAGCTCGCGTCCGGTGAGGTGTATCGCCAGCGCACGAATCTCTGACTCGCTCAGGCCGGCCGCCTGCGTCTTCATCGACCCTGTCATCAGCGAGGCCATGATCTCCTCTGGCCGCCGCTGGGCCAGGAGCGAGCGAGGCGGAGTTCGTCCCTGCGCGTTGTCGTGGCAGGCGGCACAGCGTTCCGCATAGATCTTCGCCACGTCCGGCGGGGCAACCTTGCCCGTCTCCTGACTGCTCACCTTATCGTAGGCGAATGCTGCACCGAGCAGGAGGATAAGCAGCCCA
>JBEGMZ010000563.1:0-4493 GCA_041182745.1 Acidobacteriota bacterium | reverse complement strand
GTCGCCTTTGCGAAGTATCTGGTCCCGCTGCTCGGCCTGCCGACCGAGAGGGCGACCCCGCTGGCGGTGGCCATTCTGATTGGACTTGCCGGCTTCCACGCGCTGGGGGATCAAGCCCGGTGCGATTCTGATCAACCTGATCACGTTTGGAAAGACGGTCGCGATCGTGGTACTGGTAGCTGGCGCTTTCCTGCTTACTGAGCGGAGCGGCCTGGTCTACGGCCCGCTTGCCCCACCACATCTGGCGGGAGGAGGGCTTGTCTCGGCATTCTTTGCGGGACTGGTTCCGGTGATGTTCTCATATGGTGGCTGGCAGAACCTCAGCTTTGTCGCCGAGGAGGTTCGTGACCCGTTGCGAAACCTGCCGCGGGCAATTTTGATTGGAGTTCTCTGTGTGATCGTGGTCTATGTCGGGGCAAACATCGCCTATCTGCACGTCCTTTCAGCGCCGGCCCTGGCAGCGACGGAGACGCCGGCCGCCGATATGGCGGGACAGCTCTTCGGCCCAACCGGGGCGCAGCTGATCAGCCTCTTGATTGTTGTTTCAACCTTTGGCTTCATGAACCTGGCACTGCTCAGCGCGCCGAGGGTCTACTATGCGATGGGTGCGGACAGAGTCTTCTTCGCGGCTCTCGGGCAGCTGAGTCCTCGTTTCCACGTCCCAACTGCGGCGATCCTGTTGCAGGGAGGGCTGGCCGCGATCTTTGCCATTTCGAACCGTTATGACGAACTGGTCGGATACGCGGTCTTCGCTGACTGGATCTTCTTCGCACTGGCCGGACTGGCCCTGATCGTCTTTCGACGAACGCTTCCTGAAGCGCCGCGGCCGCGACCGGTTCCGTTCTATCCGTTGACTCCGATCCTTTTTGCCCTTGCCGGCCTTGGAATCGTCCTCAATACCTTCATCACCGACTGGGAGAACGCCCGCATGGGCGCGGCCATCATTATCATCGGGATCCCGGTCTTCTTCTGGTGGCGGCGCTCTGGTCGCCACGGTGGAGCAGCTGACCTTGAATAGCCTGATTCGAAGCAGTGTCTATATGACCTGGGCGAAGCACCACGCCGCCGCACGTTATAATCTGGCCAACAGCGGTATCATCGGCTGTGAGACCGCTGACCTGCCCCTGACCCCTGAGGATGTGATGATCAATGGCCCCAATCACGAGGGCTATGCGCCGCTCAAGGAGGCGATTGGAGCAAGGTACGGGGTCGAGGCGGCGCAGGTCGTCACCGCCCAGGGGACGTCGATGGCCAACTTCCTCGCGATGGCGACGATCATCGAGCCGGGGGATGAGGTTCTGATCGAGTCACCAGCCTATGACCCGCTACTGGCGGCAGCCGCCTACTGTGGGGCCGAGATCCGGCGGTTCCATCGTTCCATCACCAACGGCTTCCAGATCGACCTGGCAGAGGTTGAGTCGCTGCTGACGCCACGGACCAGGCTGATAGTGTTGACCAGCCCGCACAATCCGAGCGGTGAGTCGGTGCGGCCGGAGATATTGCGGCGGGTCGGGGCGCTGGCGGAGCGGGTTGGGGCGCGGGTTCTGGTCGATGAGGTCTATCGAGATATCCTCTTCGAGAGCGCGCCGCCGAGTGCGGTCCATCTCGGTCCCCACTTTGTCGCGACCAGCAGCCTCACCAAGAGCTACGGTCTGAGCGGACTTCGCTGTGGCTGGATCCTCTGTGCGCCGGAACTTGCCGAGCGGATGCGCCGCCTGAACGATCTTTTTGGTGCGGTCGGCTCCATGCCCAGCGACCGGCTGGCACTGGCGGCCTTTCGCCATCTGCCCCGGTTTGAAGCTCGAACCCGGGCGATCATCGAGCCGAACCACCGTCTCATCCGTCAGTTTATCGCTGCCCATTCACAGCAGATCGAATGCCACCTCCCGGAGAGATCGATGATCGTCTTCCCCTGTTTGAGGAATCACCCGGACGCCGATCAGTTGCACGACCGGTTGCGGCAGTGCGAGACTTCGATTGTTCCGGGCCGCTTCTTCGGGCTTCCACACCATTTTCGACTTGGCTTCGCCGTGAAGACGGCCGATGTCGAAATCGGACTCGGACATCTTTCAAACGTTCTCCGTGAGATCGGTTGAGCCGTTACCGCGAGGTCCACGCTTGTCTTCTCTCTCTTTAAGAAAAATTGGTGTCGTTGTCGGGCCGCAAAAGCCCGAGGCATTGAAGGTGGTTGAAGATCTTCTCGCCTGGTCACGTGAGCGGGATATCGAGATTCAGGCATCGGCCGTCGTCGCCGCGCAGGTCGGCTGTCAGCCATTTCTGGTGGAGAATGACTGTCTTGCCGAGATACTCGATCTGCTGATCGTTCTGGGTGGGGATGGGACGATGCTTGGTGCGGCCCGGCTGCTTGGTCGCCATCAGGTTCCGGTTCTCGGCATCAATTTCGGATGGCTTGGATACCTGACGGAGTTTACGCTAGGCGAACTCTTTCCAACCCTCGAGGCTATTCTTGCCGGAAGGTTCACCATCGATCACCGGATGATGATCGATATCACGCTCCATCGTGATGGTCGTGAGATCCTCTCCCAGACAGCTCTCAACGAGGCGGCCGTTAATGGGGCTCCGGCCCGCATCACCGAGTTTGACTGCTACATCGACGGAATGATGATCACCACTTTTCGTGCCGATGGAATGATCGTCGCCACGGCGACCGGGTCGACCGCCTACTCGCTCTCAGCGGGAGGGCCGATCGTTCATCCCGGAGTGCCAGCGATACTGCTGACTCCGATCTGTCCGCACATGCTCTCGAACCGTCCGGTCGTCGTTCCCGGCGGAAGCCAGGTCGATATCGTCTTCAATGGTATTCAGGAGAAACTCCTGCTTGCGATCGATGGTCAGATGGTGGTCGAACTCCAGCCTCTTGACCGGGTAGTCATCAGACGGAGCGGGATGATCTTTCGGTTGATCAGTCCAACCAATCGAAACTATTTTCAGGTACTCCGCACCAAACTGAAATGGGGGGATGCAGATGCTCTTTCCAATCGGCGATGACAATCGAAACCGTCAAATCGTCCCGCTAATCAACTATGCTCTGATCGCAATCAACGTTCTGGTCTTCTTCCGTCAGCTTGTCGACCCGGCCTTCACTTACGGGTATAGCGTTGTCCCGGCCGAAATCACCAGCGGGCGGGACATCGTCGATGTGATCAGAGTTGGTGGCGTCGAGCTCAGGCTCTTTTCTGGCCCAAACCCGATCTACCTGACACTCGTCAGCGCCATGTTTATGCACGGCGATTGGGGCCATCTGCTCGGGAACATGCTCTATCTGTGGATCTTTGGCGACAATATCGAGGATCGGCTCGGCCACGTCAGGTATGTTCTCTTCTACCTTGCCTGCGGTCTGCTGGCGAGCTTCACCCACATCTATTTCGGGCCGAGGTCAGTCATTCCGTCACTTGGGGCCTCGGGGGCAATTGCCGGAGTGCTGGGAGCCTATCTGATTCTCTATCCAAAGCAGGTGATTCGTGTCTTCCAGTTTGGGCGGATTGTCGAGCTGCCGGCAATCATGGTGATCGGATTCTGGGGACTGCTGCAGTTTCTGAACGGGTTTGGTTCGATCGGATCGACCGGCGAGTCCGGCGGAGTCGCTTACATGGCCCATATCGGGGGCTTTGTTGCCGGGATTGCGTTGATCTTTCTCTTCAGGCAGCCGGGGCAAAGATCGCGTTATCTCGACTGAGCGGAGACCACCGTGACCACCGCGCGCAAGGAGAGGTGGATGACCTCAAAGTCCTACAGGCTGATCGATAGTCGAGCGGAGATTGGACCGCTGACTGAGAGGCTGTGGGCAGCACCAGTGGTGGCGATCGATACCGAGACGACCGGGCTTGACCCGTACCAGGGCAGACTCCGGCTGCTCCAGTTGGCGACAGCGGAAGAGACCGTCATCATCGACTGTTTCAGTCTGACGAGGGAGCATCTGGCGCCGCTGGCGGCGATCATCGCCTCCTCCTGGCCGGTGAAGGTCGCTCACAACGCGAGGTTTGATGGAAAATTTCTGAGGCAGCATCTTGGAATGGAGCTGGGGAAGGAGGTGGGAGGGCTCTTTGATACCTATCTGGCAAGCCTTCTCCTGAGTGCCGGGAGCGTCACAGACCGACACGGACTCGAACCGGTCGTGGCCCGATATCTTGGCCAGGCGCTCGACAAGCAGGCCCAGCGCAGTGACTGGACTGGCGAGTTGAGCGAAGAGCAGCTCGACTATGCCGCCACCGACGCCTCAATCCTTCTGCCCCTCCAGGCCGTTCAGCAGGAACGGCTCTCCCAGTCTGATCTGCTCGTCACCGCCGCACTCGAGTTCGACTGCATTCATCCGTTGGTCGGTCTTGAGCTCAATGGTGTCCACGTCGATGTCGTCCGCTGGCGGCATCTGATCGCGACCATGCGTGAGGAGTCTGCCCGACTGGAGACTCTCATCGAGTCGGAGCTGGCCGAGCTTGGTGCAGCGAGAAGTCAGCTCGATCTCTTTGGCCATC
>JBEGMZ010000562.1:0-3695 GCA_041182745.1 Acidobacteriota bacterium | reverse complement strand
CAACGGCTGCAGACCAGCTCGACGCGCCGCATAAAGAGCGTCAGATCGTCGTGCTCAGAGACCGCCTCCGCCCGAGTCGGCTTCCAGAAACTGGGCCATCCGCTGCCCGAATCGTACTTGTCTTCCGCCCGGAAGAGCTCCTGCTCACAGGCCGCGCAGAGATAGACGCCATCCTCGTGATTATCCCAGTACTGTCCGGTAAAGGGCCGCTCCGTCCCCTTCTGCCGCAGAATGTAGTACTGTTCAGAGGTCAGCAGCCTCTTCCACTCCTCATCGGTTCTGACAATCTTGTCACTCACGTTCTTCTTCCCCTTCCCTGTTTTTACAGCGGCCTCCTGCGCGCAGGCCATGGCAGCACCTGTCAGGAGCAGCAGGCAGAAAATTGCAGTCCTCATCGCACCTCCCGCGCATCGCCATTGGGTTTACAAAGCGCTCAGATCCTGACTGGCGCCAGCCGCCAGGATTGAGTCGATCTCCGCCACCAGTCTCTCGATCTCCTCGTCGGTATTGAAGAAATGGGGCCCGACCCGGATGCCGGCTCCCGGTCGATAGTCGATCAGAATCTCGCGGCGGGCCAGTTCACGGACAATCCCGGCGCCACCGGGGAGATCGATGACGACCGAACCCCCGCGGCGGTCAGGCTGCCGCGGGGAGTTGACCCGCCATCCACGCTCATCGGCCAGCTCGATCAGACGCGTCGTCTGACGCCGTGATCGTGCCCGAATCCGCTCGACCCCGACCTCGTTGATCAGATCGTAACCGCTCTCGGCCGCATAGAGCGTCGGAATCCCCGGAGTGCCGGTCAGGTAACGGTGATGATCCCCGGCGTACTCCATCTCGTCGGCGAAGGCGAAGGGTTGTCGATGGGCCGCCCACCCGGTCGCCGCCGGCTCGAAATGCGCCGCAAGATCGGGCCGCACATAGAGATAACCGGCTCCCGGACCGCCACAGAGCCATTTGACCGAGCCTCCAGTAGCAAAATCGACTCCGAGCCCGGCAAGGCTGAAGGGCACCGTGCCCGCCGACTGGTAGACGTCAAGCACCACGTACGCTCCAACCCGGTGCGCCTTCTCGACGATTGCCGCGACATCCTGGATCGCCGCGCTCCGAAAGATGACGTGCGAGATCGGAACCAGCAGCGTCCGCTCATCGATCGCGTCAATCATCCGGTTGGTGTCGACGGTCATCCCGTCATCACTCGGAACCTCGACCACCTCCCATCCATTCTGACGGGCATGCGCAGTGTAGACATACTTCACTGACGGAAAGTTGAGCGACTCATAGACGATCCGGTTGCGACCGCCACCCGGCGCGAAACAGGAGAGGATCAACGACTGGCAGACCGAGACATTCTGGTGCATCACGACCGACCCTGGCGCCGCCCCCAGCAATCGCGCCAGCTTGTCGCCCGTTCGCAGCGGCATCTCCCACCAGCCCTCCTCCCAGGCCCGAATACCCCGCTCTCCCCACGCCGCGACATACTCCTGCATCTTCGCCGCGACCGCTGCCGGCATCGCACCCAGCGAGTGGTTGATCAGATAGACCGTGTGCCCGAGGATCGGGAACCGTTCGCGATAACTCAACAACTCTTCATCGACCAGCATTTCAGGGCTCCTCCCACTCTACCTGCCATACCCGAACAGCACGATCCGGATCGATTTGATTATTATCCAGAGATCAAAGAAGAGCGAAACATTCTTGATGTAGTAAAGATCGTACTGGAGTTTCTGAACCGCATCCTCAACCGTTGAACCGTAACCATAGTTGACCTGCGCCCATCCGGTCAGACCGGGCTCGACAAGATGGCGCTGCTCATAGTACGGAATCCGCTGCACAAGCTGCTCGACAAAGAAGGGACGCTCCGCCCGCGGTCCGACAAAACTCATCTCTCCCCGCAGAATGTTGACGAACTGAGGTATCTCGTCAATGCGCATCTTGCGCATAAAACGCCCGACCCGGGTGATACGCGGATCGTCGGTCTGCGCCCACTGTGGCTGGCCGTCAGACTCTGCGTCAACCCGCATCGAACGAAGCTTGATGATCCGAAAGATCTTGCCGTGCTGCCCAACCCGTTCCTGACGGTAGAAGACCGAACCACGCGAATCGAGTCGAATGGCAATCGCCGCCAGCGCCAGCACCGGCAGGGTGATGACCAGGCCGAGGATGGCAAGGATGATGTTAAAGAGTCGCCGCAGGCTGTACCAGAAGTTTGTCCGCTTCCCCCCCGCCGAGAAGATGAGCCAGCTCGGACGGAGCATATCGATGCTGATCTTGCCGGTCAGCTTCTCATAGAGCGAGGTTCCTTCTTCGATCACGGCGCGACCTTCGAGCCGGATCTTCAGCAGTTGGTCGACTGGCAGATGGCCGCGCCGATCCTCGAGCGCGACGATCACCCGGTCGATCGAATGCTGCTCAACCAGCAGGTAGAGATCGCTGACAACCCCCAGGACCGGTGGGTTGAGCGACCGGTCGGTCGGGCGGTCCGGAGCCTCCGACACAAATCCGATCACCTTGTATCCGAGGTCGAGCCGCAACCTCGCCTCGTGCGCAACATCGCGCGCCAGCTTGTCGGTTCCAACGATCAGCATCCGCTCTCCAAGTCGCGGATGGCGCATCACCCAGTGGATCATCAGGCGCCAGCAGATCATAAGCGTGAGAGCGATGACCATCGACAGCAGGGTCACGCCGCTGCCGTAGGGGCTCCCATCGGTCCCGCCTGACAGATCAAGATAGCCGAGCAGAAGCGTTGGCCGGAAGGTGAAGATCAGCCCGAAGACGAAGATGACTGCTCCGGCTGCCTGGAGGAGGTCGATCAGGAGCTCGCGTCGCAATCTGGGTTTTGAGATATCGTAGAGCGAGAAGAGGTAGAAGATGAACTGCGAGACGAGGGTAGTCATCGCGATCTTGTAAAGACCACGCTGGGCATAGAGGATATCGTCATATCGATCTTCAAATCTGACGAATGTCGCCAGCAGTGAGACCGAAAAGATAATACCGGTCTCGACGATGAAGACCAGAAATGTCTTCGTCAAGACCCAGCGATGACCAAAGATTCGCGCCATAAACTCTGATTATAGACGACCGGTCGCGAGACCGTCGAGTTGAGAAGTCGAAACTGGCGAGTTTCGACAAAGTTAACGGTCGACGGGGCTCTTCCCAGTCGTGGGTCGTGCGGTTTACTTCAGCCGGATGAACCATTAGATTTAGGCCTCCGATGGATCAATCTCTGGGCTGGTGATGGAGGGCGATGGATCAGAACCGAAAAAAGAGTCGGGTCGTGACGCGCCAGGAGATGGTGCTTGAGATCTACGATCGAGAGGCCATGGGCGAGGTGACGGAGAGCGAGATCCGGATCATCCAGTCCGGGCTGATCGCCGAATTCGGCGAGGGCGGAGGGCTCTCACCGGCCGAGATCGCGCGGGTTCTGCTCGAAGAGAAGCTTCCGGTGCGCCTCCACGAGGTCTTTCGGATGGGTGATCCGCGGGATGCGTACGAAGAGTGCTTCGCCGGACTGGCCTTTGCGGAGAGCCTCGGGCAGGCAGAAGAGGCGCTCCGCCTCATCGCCGCGCGCCACTCCGAGTTCCTCGCGCAGGGCGACCGGACCGGTGTCCGCTATGCACGCCAGACTGCGATGCGGGCACGACAGAACGCGCTGGCACGGGCGGCGCAACCCGGCGCGACGGCCAACCGGCGGC
>JBEGMZ010000561.1:0-5994 GCA_041182745.1 Acidobacteriota bacterium | reverse complement strand
GTCTCGCCGGATGAGAAAGATTCTGAAAAGGCAGATCCTGTACTGTTTAGAAAAAGTAGCGTTGATCAACACGTATCGTTGAGACTGAAGGCCTGACCGGGGAACCGCAGTAATGGAGATGAAGACAGAGATACTGATCGTCGGTGGTGGAGTGGGTGGGTTTGCGGCCGCGCTGGCGGCAGCTGAGGCTGGGGCCACCGTTGTGCTGACCGAGGAGTCGGACTGGATTGGTGGCCAGTTGACCTCACAGGCAGTGCCGCCTGACGAGCATGGCTGGATCGAGCAGTTTGGGTGTACGGCCAGCTACCGACGCTTTCGGAATGGCGTCCGTGAATACTACCGGCGCTGTTATCCACTCACACCGGCGGCACGTCAGCAACCCTTTCTCAATCCTGGCAATGGCTGGGTCTCGCCGCTCTGCCACGAGCCACGGGTTGCATTGGCGGTGCTCAATGAGATGATTGCACCGTATCTGAGCAATGGACGAGTGAAACTGCTCACGGAGCATCGTCCGGTCAGGGCCGAGACCGATGGCGACATGGTGCGGAGTGTGGCGCTGCTCGATCTGCGCCGTGGTGTCGAGCGGGTGGTTACTGCGAAGACTTTTCTCGATGCGACGGAGCTGGGCGATCTGCTCTTTCTGACAGGCTGCGAGTCGGTGACAGGGTTCGAGTCACAGGCAGAGACTGGCGAGCCCTCGGCCCCGTCCGAGGCCCAGCCGGAGAATGTCCAGGCCTTCTCGGTCTGCTTCGCTATGGAGCATCGTGCCGGCGAGGATCACACGATCGACCAGCCGGCGAACTACGCTTACTGGCGCGATTATGAGCCGCAACTCCACCCGGCCTGGCCCGGAAAGCTGCTCAGCTGGCAGATCACCCATCCACGACTTATGACTCCACACGAGTACCATTTCGCTCCGCACGGTGAGCCCTCACGCGCCTTTGCCGGGCTTTGGACCTACCGCCGCATCCTTGATCGGGCGAGCTTCCTCCCCGGAGCATATGCCAGTGACATTACCCTGATGAATGTGCCGATGCTTGACTATCTTTCGGGTGATCTGACGACCGCCGACCCTGTGGCGCGAGCTGAGTATATCGGACAGGCACGCGAACTGAGTCGGTCCTTCTTCTACTGGCTGCAGACGGAGGCTCCCCGCCCTGACGGGGGTCGTGGCTGGCCCGGGCTGCGTCTGCGTGGCGATGTGACCGGCACTCTCGACGGGCTGGCGAAGATGCCCTACATTCGTGAGTCTCGCCGCCTCAGGGCCTGCTTCAGGATCTGCGAACAGGACGTAGCGGCGAGCTGTCGACCAGGCCGGACACTGGCTGAGACCTACCCGGATAGCGTTGGCATTGGTTATTACCGCATCGATCTTCACCCCTCGACCGGAGGAGACAACTATATCGATGTCGCCTCACTCCCCTTTCAGATCCCGCTCGGCGCTCTGCTCCCAATTCGGCTCAAGAACCTGCTGGCAGCCGCGAAGAATATCGGTACGACCCATATCACGAATGGGTGCTACCGACTCCACCCGGTCGAGTGGAATATTGGTGAGGCGGCGGGTGGGCTGGCGGCCCACTGTCTGGCCACGCGCCAGTCGCACCACCAGGTTCTGGAGTCACCATCAAGGCGGGCTGACTTTCAGCAGCTTCTTGTTGACCGTGGGCTGGAGCTGGCCTGGCCAGACGATCTTCGGTTGGAAGAAGGCGATCCGCACGCTCACGCGATGGAGTAGGGAGCGCCGAGCGGAGGTGTCGTGGTAGCTTGTCAGCCTGGCTTAAAGAGGTACAAGGCAGACCAAAGAGGCGGCCGACAACTTGTCAACCGCCTCTTTGGTTCAGTCTGCCGCGAATTCGATCCGACGCGGAGTTACTGTGGCAGTTGGAATGATCGGGTGAAGACTTCGGTCTTTCCGGGCTGCAGGCCGACTACCAGTCCCTGTTTACCGCTTACCGCGACCACTGGATAGGAGACCCCGGCCTGAGATCCGATCATCGTTGGCTTTGGTTCCTCTCCGGCACCTGGTTGTTTTGGCGGTGGCGCGACCGTTCCCCAGAAGGTGACGGTCTGACTGTTCTCACCCGCATCGTCCCACGCAAAGAGCGTTCGGCCATCTGAAAGTGAGACGGCGTGCGAGTGCTTGGCCATTCGCTGTTCATCGATAAACAGGCGGCGGGGAGAGAAGCTCCGACCCTGATCCTTCGAGACGGCATGATAGAGGCCTGGCCGTTCACCTCCGCCCACAAACCAGGTGATGCTGATCGTGCCAGCTTTGCTGATCGCCATACCTGGACCTACGACTGGACATCCATTGATCTCCCATCCGTCCTGGCTGACCACCGTTGGGGTGAAGGTCTTTCCACCATCTGCCGATCGGGCAACTACGATGTCGCGCAACATCTTCCCTTCGCGGGGTACGGTGCGGTAAGCAACGTAGATATTATCCGCCTGATCTGTCTGCAGGATTGTCCGGCAGCACTCGCAGACATCACTGATGATCTGCCGATCGGCTGAAAAAGTTCGGCCACGATCATCCGATACCGCCATCCAGATCTCGGCTCCACGATCCTCCTTCGTCTTTCTTCTTTCATCGATCCAGACGATAAAGATCCGGCCCTTCTGATCGATCGCCATCGATTGAAAGGCGTGCCCAACTGGTGGGAGAGCCGCATCTGAGTTGATCGTCAGGGCGGGGGAGAAGCTCTTTCCGCCATCGGTCGACCGCGCGAAATGGATGTTACCCTTCCATTTCTCCCTCTCATCGGCCCAGCTGACGTAGATATCACCCTGTGGTCCAACAATCATCTTCGGAGGATTCTCATTGCGTACCGCCGCCTGTCCTGGCACGTCATTGACCCGTACCGGCGCCGAGAATGTAACTCCATCCTTCGAATGGCGCAGAATGAGATTGCTCACCTTGCCAAGTCGCTCAACGTGAAGAAGATAGAAACCACCCTGCGGATCAGCCACAACATAGGGATTGAACTGCCCATCGCCGGTCGACATCGATCCACCCTGACCGTGTTGGCCGTGTTGGCCGTGTTGACCGTGTTGGATCGGAACGCCAGCCTGGACGGTCATCGACAGCGCCAGCGGAATAAGAAGCATCAGAATTCTCAGCATAGTGAATCCTTTCAGTAGTTAAGGCGCAGCCCGAACTGGAACTGGCGCGGATCGGCCGCCGAGGTCGGCTGGCCAAAGTTGGCATTCGGAGTCAGGCCCGTTCCCCACGTGGCAACCGGCAGTTGCAGGTTGGCGCGGTTAAAGAGGTTGAAGGCTTCAGCAATCACCTCCAGGCTGACGGCCTCCGTCAGCTTGATCCGACGGCTCAGTCGCGTATCGAACGATGCGAACGAGAACCCGCGCCCGGTGTTCCGACCAAAACCCACCGGACGGTCATTGACGTTGGTGTCGTTGTTCCGGTCGGTCCCGGTCAGAATGTTGAAGGGGAGCGCCGAACCGTACCTGAAGATCGGGTTGAGCTGGAATCCGCGGATGATCTTTCCGGCAATCGACTTGCCAGCATTCTCAGGTACCGCGAGAGACCCTCCGATGGCGATGACGTGTCGCTGGTCGTTGTCGCTCCGTCCACGATCATCGCGCAGGTTAAAGTTGTTCTGTGGCGTGAAGAAGAATGCTGACCCCGTATTATCCAGTGCTTTTGAGAAGGTATAAGACAAACGCATTCCGGCCCACCCGCGGAAGCGTCGGTTGAGCGAGACGGTCATGCCGTTGTACCAGGAGTCTCCCGAACTCTCGTAGCGAGTCATATTGCCGAAATTCGGATTCGGACGCCCAAGGTTGGCCACTCCAAGGCGCGTCGCCTCGGCTGCCGAGAGGGTGGGAACGTTGACGTTGCGCGCAAGTACCAGACGCAGTCCGCGGGTCCGAATGTAACCGATCGCAAGTGAGGTTGCGGAGCCAAGTTCCCGCTCGATCTGCAGACTTGTCTGCAGGGAGTAGGCGTTTCCAATCTGCGGATCGATCGTCGTGATGGTCGGGAGGAACCCGGTTGGAAAGGCGGTGGCAACATTTGGAAACTGGGGTGCTCCGGCCTGCCCAAACGCAAATGCCGCGACCTTGTACTTCGTTCCGTCACGTTGCAGGGCGTTCGAGGTGGTCCGCAGCGGAATACGGTCGAAGAAGAGCCCATAACTCGCCCTGATCACGGTCTTTCCATTTCCCGGGGCATAGGCCAGTCCGATTCGTGGTGCGACGTTGTTACGGTCAGTCTGAATCGGATCGGGCAGATCCTGCAGATCATACCGTATTCCGGCGTTAACCGTCAGATCACGCCGGACACGCCATTCATCCTGCAGGAAGAGGCCGAGATTTGGATTTGACTGGAAGAGACTTGAAATTCCAAACGCCTGCTGGTAGGTCGCATAACGGCCAGCCTGCAGGTTGGCGAGTGAGGAGAAGGTGTAGATTCCCTGAAGTGCACCCGGGAAAGTGATATCGACACGGTTATACAGGAAGTCAACCCCGAACTTGACCGAGTGGCTTGCCCGTTGAATCGTCAGGTTATCGACCAGCTCAAGCAGGTCGTTGGCCCGTCCGGTCGGGGAGGTGGTAGAGGTTCCGAGATTGGCAACCCCGGAGATGTTGATCGCCGGTCCGGTGAGGTCGTTCGGTGGAGCGCTCAAACGGCTGTGGGTGTACTGAAAGCGGGCTTCATTGACGATGTTTGAGCCAAGCGACGCAACTTCGCTGAGCGCGATCGTCTGGTCACGGTTAGCCAGAGACGTGCCGCGGCTGATGGCATTCAATCCGCCAACACCGCGCGCGTTCGGACTGTCGATATCGTAGAAACTATACCTTACGTTCAGCAGGTTCCGATCGTCGAGACGATAGTCAGCACGGATGAAGAGGTTGTTGGCTCCATAGCCGGTTGGGGCAAGTCCGGTTGAGACCCGTGGCCCCTTGTATGCAAGTTGGTCAAGAATCGAGTTGATCGAGGTCACATTGGCCGATGAGATGGTCAGTACCGTTGTGCTGCGAAGGCTTGTTCGCTCGAAGTTTGAGAAGATGAATCCTTTGTCGCGACGAATTGGTCCGCCAAGTGAGGCTCCGTACTGGGCCTGCGTGAGCGGTGTCCGGGCGGTTGCCAGTGGGTTCCGCGCATTCAAGTGCTGATTGACCAGAAATCCGTACATTCTGCCGTGCCAGTTGTTTGACCCTGATCTGGTGACGATGTTGACAATTCCGCCCGAGGCCCTTCCGAACTCGGCGATACCTCCCGAGGTGATGACCTGAAATTCACCGATGACCTCCTGGCTCAAAAATGTGCCGGGCAGATCGGCTGCGTCGTCATTGGCCGAAAGACCGTCGATCACAAAGCCGTTGTTGATGTTGCGTTGGCCAGCGATGTTGATCTGAGTTCCAGGTACCGCCGAGGTCTCGGCGAACCTCTGATTGGCGACCGGATTTCCGCGGGTGACCCCCGGTGTGAGGGCGGCGAGGTCGAGGTAGTTGCGTCCGTTCAACGGCAGGGCATCGATCTCGCGTGGCAGGATAGTCTCGGCCACCTGCGTTCGAACCACCTCAACAACTGGTGGCTCCGCGACGATCTCAACTCCACCGGCAACACCAGCCACCGGCAGGCTGATCGTCAGACTGAGCGACTGCCCGATGGTCAGCGTGAGTGTCTGTTCACGCGTCGCAAAACCCGTAGCCTTGATAACAAGTTTATAGCTGCCAACCGGCAGATAGGAGAAACGAAAGCGGCCCTCCTGGTCAGTTACTCCAAAAACGCTCTGATTTCGCTCGATTGCCGTAACTGAGACCACCGCTCCACTCACGATGGCACCATTACTGTCCTCGACAAAGCCGCTTAACATCGCGGAGTCGACCGACTGCTGCGCCCGAACGTCCTGTTCGAGCCCTGAGATGATGATAAAACCTGATAATACCGACACGAGTAGCTGGCTCGCGATCCGCTTAAATACCTTTCGCATGGAATAAAACCTTTCCTGATCAGACAAGAAACAGCGA
>JBEGMZ010000560.1:0-3204 GCA_041182745.1 Acidobacteriota bacterium | reverse complement strand
GCTGATCACCCTCCCGCGCATATCATCAGTGACCAGCAGCTGAACCAGCGAGGTGATCAGTGAAAATACGCACATCATAAAAATGCTGGCAATGAAGAGCATGGGATAGGCCAGCCAGGGTGATGGTGAGAGCGTAAAGGCGACGATCGACAGTCCAAACCCGATCTGAACGAGCAGAGAATACCGACCCTTGTTGTTAATATTGCCGGTTCCGGCAACAATCAGCGCTCCGGTCACCGCACCGGCACCAGAGATGGCCGTAAGGATCGAGTTCCCAATCTCTCCCGTCTGCAGGATGTCTCGCGCGAAGAAGGCGAGGAATGTGGTCACCTGGAGTCCGAGAAAGGTGCTCGCAAAGGCCAGAAAGTTGAGAGAGCGCAGTCCCTCCTGACGCCAGACAAAGTTGAGCCCTTCGCGGAGCTGACTTCGCACGTCGCCCACCCGCGGTCGCGGGATATGGGTGAGGTTGAGCGCCATCAGGGCGATGATAACCGCCACAAATGAGAGCCCATTGAGTCCAAAGCTGGCGGAGGCAGCCCTCATCTGATCGGTGAAGATGACGAATGGTATGGTCGCGACCGAGGCCCCGACGACCCGGGCCAGCTGAAACTGGATCGAGTTGAGGGCGATGGCATTTGGAAGATCCTTCTTATCGACCAGCATCGGGATGAGTGACTGGTAGGCCGGTCCGCCAAAGGCCTGGACGCATCCGGTCAGGAATGAGATCAGCAGCGCCAGTGTCACCAGTTGGGGAGTGGGGAGCTTGAGCAGGGCCAGCGCCGCCAGGGTCCCGGCAAAAGCGAGCTGGGCCCATTGGGAGGCGAGCAGTATCCTTCGCCGGTCAACCCGGTCGGCCAGAACTCCGCCAAAGAGGGTGAAGAGGAGTATCGGTGCGGTGCTGAGAAAGGCGTTCAGCCCGAGATAGAGCGGGTCATTGGTCAGCTGCAACAGCAGCCAGTTGAGTGCGGTCTCCTGAAGCCAGGTTCCCGAACTTGAGGTGAAGGCTCCGAACCAGAGCAACCGGAAGTCACGGTAACTGAAGGCGCGAAAGACTCTTCTCAGCGGATTGGTATTGTCGGAAGAAGGACAGTCACTGTCGACCGCTTGTTCCCTCTGGGAGTTCATAGTCGGAATAATCGGGATAACCGTGCCGGTCGAGCCGTGAGGCCGGTCGCCTCACGGACAACCGGCCTGTCGACTTGAGCCTTGATCAGTTGGAAATATCGTGGGTCCGACTTGATTCGCGCAGGGGGATGTAGATCTCCTCCCACTTCTTATGGGCAGGATGGTCGGCGTACGCCTTGAAGGCCGCCTCGTCGGCAAACTCCATCACAAAGGCGGAATCAAAAGGCATCTGGGCGCTTGGGCCCTGGACTTTGATCGTCTTCAGCCAGACGTTCCTGATGCCGGGAATCTGGGCGGCCATGGTCTTGACCCCATCAAGCGCCTGCTGCCGCTGTTCGGGGGTCGAGTCGGCCTTCCATTTAAGGGTGACCACGTGGACGATCGACTTTGGCTGACCGTACTTGTTCTGACCGATCACAATACCGGTGACAATACCGGTAACAAGGACCGCGATGACGGCACAGCCGAGAATAGTCCGTCGAAGTGAGCTGTTCATGTCGCGAAAAACCTCCAGAAGATGATAGTTGATGAAACGCAGGATCGCTGAGAAAGTAACGAGCAGAGGTCGGAAGCTACTTGCTCCGCCTTCCGGTGAAGGTCCCTCGCCGATGCCGGCCAGTGTGACTTTGCCCTGCATGGTAGAGCCATCAGTGGTTCCCTTGTAGACAACCGTTCCCTCAACCTGACCACTGACTTTGAATGAGATCTCAAACTGGTTGCCGGTAAGACGACCCGTGAGCGGGGCCTCGCCAAGCATTCCCTCGTAGGTACCGCTCAGCGCTTCACCGGTCTGCCTGATGACGAGCGTGGGGCGGCCTGATCCCTGGGCCGTCTCGACCTCAAGGTTCCAGGTGCCACTCAGGTCGGTCTTGGCCGCCGGAGTTGAGGCAGCGGCGAGCCGGCGCGCGCTCCACTCCTCGGCCGGATTGCCGTTGAAGCTGACGGTACCTCCAGCCGTGCCAGCGTCGATCCGGCCAGCCATCGTCACCTCGACCGGGTTTCCCTGATAGTTGATAGTGTAGGAGAATTCGATGGCGGTTCCCTTGATGGTCCCCTTCAACTCGACATTGCCGGTGCTTCGCTCAACCTCGCCGGTAAGCCGCTCACCATCGATGCGAAAGGTGGCTTTATAGGTCCGAACGCCACCAGGGGTGTTCATACTGATCTCCCATTGTTCCACGACCGGGGAACTCTGGGCGGAGGCGATGACGACTCCTGACAGCAGCACCATTACAAGGGAGAATACTCGAACATATCCAATATACCCAGGCATGATCTTCACCTCTTGTTTAACTGTGTATACCCGTCTTATCATTTCATTTCATTGACGGGTCGTTGTCGGGTTAATGTCGGGCCGGTTGATACTCTAAACTCACCAAAGTTGAAGCGTACACATCGAAAGAGTCACTGTCAAACCAGATCTATCGGCCCAGCCTGCCATTTGGCTGCCGTCGCGGTGCGACACAATCGGCGCCATCATTTATTCAAGTATTCAAGGGTAGACCGGACTGTCTGCCCGGATTGGAGGGGGGATGACGAAGATAACCCTGGCCAGCGCGGCCGAACTTGCGTCACAGGTTGGCACTGAGATCGTGGTTGGTGACTGGGTAACGGTTACCCAGTCGCAGATCGACCTTTTTGCCTCCGCCACCGGTGACCAGCAGTGGATTCATCTCGATGTCGAGCGAGCAGCGCGGGAATCGCCATTTGGTGCCACCATTGCGCACGGATTTTTGACACTCTCGCTCTTGTCGAAGATGTTCAGTGAGTCGGTCGTCTTTTCTACACCGCCACGTCTATCCATCAACTATGGTCTGAACCGGGTCCGATTTGCGGCGCCAGTGCGGGCGGGAACGCGCATTCGACCACGTATTTTTCTGAAGCAGTTCGAGGCGCTGCCCGACGAGGGATGTCAGCTCACCTGGTCGGTCACCATCGAACGCGAGCAGGAGGAGAAACCTGCCGGTGTCGCCGAGTGGCTGATCAGATATTACGATTGAACAGGAGCAGCGAGAGCCGTGAATGAGGAATTTGTGCGTTGTCCGAAGTGCGGCCAGCTCAACCGGGTCAGGGCGGAGA
>JBEGMZ010000559.1:0-2586 GCA_041182745.1 Acidobacteriota bacterium | reverse complement strand
ATACGAAGAGGTGTCGGGGATTCCCGGTCTTCAAGTCGTCCCTCCGATCAGAAGCTGATCGTTCGAGTGCAGTCAGTCCGATCTTCACGTATGGTGAAACTTCACCGCTGATGATGTCACGCTCTCGGATGAAGTAGATAGTCCCTGGCAACGTCGAAATTTCGCTTGGCTTCTTGGATTTCGCCATAAGTGGTTCCTCTCCGGTTCGTAGATGGGCGGTGGGTAGCGGCCGACTTAGATGTAGCCGACCCGATTCTTAGTGGCAATGGAGGCAGGCTTCAATCGGTTGAATCCCGCACCGACAGCCTCAGCGGACAGGGTGCGAAGCGCACTCTCATCCTGCGCACCTGATTCGAGCCAAAGTCGTGCTTGTTCTCCGACTGCTGCCTCCAACCAGCGTCGAGCCTCACGGCCGTTTCCGAAATCGCAGCTACGTTTGAGCGAGCCGATCCGCTCATCGAGGACCGCGCGTGCATGGTCATCCATCGAAAGGTCCTGCGATGAGGCCAGATATACATAAATCTCTGCCAACTCTGAATTTGAGTAGTCAGGGAAGGTGATCGTACGGTCGAATCTGCTCTGGAGACCGGGGTTGCTGCCGATGAATCGTGCCATCTTCTCGGGATATCCCGCGAGGAACACCGCGACGCGACCCCTGTTGTTCTCCATCTCGAGGAGGATCGTCTGGACGGCCTCAATCCCAAATCCTTCATTTTCGTCGGTCAACGAGTAGGCCTCATCGATAAATAGCACTCCACCCATCGCCTCTTCGAAGATTTCTTTCGTTTTTATCGCGGTCTGACCGGTGTAGCCGGCAACGAGGTCGACTCGGCTCACGACCTTGACTTGCTCCTTTTCAAGTAGGCCAAGTGCGTGGTAGATCTTCGCGACATGGCTCGCGACCGTAGTTTTCGCTGTTCCAGGGTTTCCAACGAAGACAAGGTGTGGAGCGAATGGAGGTGTGGCGAGACCGGATTCGCTGCGAGTGATGTTGTATTTAGTGACCGCGACTAGTCCTTCGATCTCCTTCTTGACGGATTCGAGGCCGATCAGTCCATCCAGTCCACGAAGTGAATCTGCAAGACGATCTTCGTCGATGGCCCTGATCGTGCTTTCAGTGTCCTTCTTGCAGCTCGAATCTTGGCACTCCGAGCTGCAAGAATTTTCATCGAGTTCATCGTCTGCGCATGCTGCTGTCTCGATTTCCGCGAAACGTTCCTTCCGCTTGCGCTCAATAGTCCTTCGGCGGCGGCCCACATCGATACCCCAGGCGCCTAGTTCCAAGGGGATGTGGTGAAAGTGTTGGACCATGCTGCGTAAGGCGAGGTCGATCTGTGACTCAGTAACGGAGTCTGCGACAAGGCTCCCGTAGACGTTGATCCAGCCAGCTGACTTTGTATCACGACGCTCCTTGCTCACCGAGACTGATGTGTATGGATAACGAGACCCATTATCGAGAATGCAAAGTAACGATCGCATGTCTCGAGGTGCACGAGTAACAAGGGTGTTGAGGACCAGGAGGAGGGTGCCACCCTCACGAACCATATGGCCGTCGTAGTGGTAGCGGAGGTGGGCCGATACGAACATGTCCGCGTAGTTGAAGAAGAGCATCTCATCCTCGTCAAGCGTCCCCGTGACGATGCCACCGGCTGCTCGATCGGTCAGCATCTTGTGGATTGAGGAGCAAATCTCCTTGTACTTCACTTCATCGTTTTTGTCGGTTGGGGTTGTCATGGGTTCCTTTCCGTTGATCTGGATTGATTGAGTTGGTGTGGACGGTGGTGATTCAGGCTGCAAATGGCTTGTTGAAATCGAGCGTGACGAGTGGTGCAGGCGCTGCGTCAAACCCGCGACCGATCGCGTGGTAAAGGTTCGTGGAGATCGCTCCACGTCCCTTGACGACGCCGACCTTCATTCCACGGCTTCGGAGGTCATCAACCAGGGCGGCAAAGATGCCGTCGCCGGATCCAACCACGACTCTCTGGAACCGGCGGATAAAGAATTCCGCATCGGCAACGGTGAGCAGGCGGCGGTCCGCACCGTCTTTGCCGCGCCCGACCAACACCCGGTATCCCGGGCGGATCGTGCCGACGTAGTAGGCAGCCATCGCGGTTGCCGCGCAGAAGACCTGATCCTGGGTTCCAGGGCGGCAGGTGATTTCGAATGCCTGCATCACGTCCCTGACTTGCTCCAGGGACGCCTGGCCCGATCCGGCCAGGTTGTCGATGTCCAATAAATATGCGGTTCTGGTGGTCATTTTGACTGCTCCTTTGTTGTCGGTACAAACAATGTAGCAGGTTCTTTTTGTATTTCCAAACACCGAAAATTCGGTACAGACTTGATTTGAGTTGGTGCACCACGATAACCTCTAGGTTGCCCAATCCAAAGGAGCTTTATGACCACCCTTCCCGCCCAACGCCTCAAAATGGGCTCCACGACGTATTACCTGGCTTCCATGCCCGTTCGAGAGCTCGTCATGGTCGTCAAGCCTGCAGCCGAGGCCCTGGCCGACTGGGACGAGATGTCAATTGAGGACCGATTCCAGCGCGACATCAATATCCGCAGGCTCCACGAAGAAGTGATCCC
>JBEGMZ010000558.1:0-13802 GCA_041182745.1 Acidobacteriota bacterium | reverse complement strand
AGTCGTTGAACATCGAGAAACCACCACGCCAGACCGACTTGCCGACGTCACCAAAGACCTTGTGCAGGAAGCCGGACTTGAAGTCTGGCGACCAGCTCACGGCAGCACGCGGCTGGAAGTTGTTCTTGTCAAACCGGTACATTCCTGAACGGCCATTCGCCTTACCAGCGAGATCGAGCGAGATCAGGTCGTTGAACGGCTTGCCGATATTCATTCCGTCGATTCGGCGCTGGAAATAGTTGCCGAGGCTGATGTTCGGCTTCACTTCGTAGCCGAACTGCTCATAGACCGGCGTGCTGATTCCATAACGCAACCCATAGGTCAGCGTCAGATTCGACTTGATCTTCCACGAATCCTGGAAGTAGGTGTCGTACTCTTCGGTCGCGAAGGTCCGGTTGGCCGGCGAACCCGGGTTGAGCAGCGTTCCATCCTTGGCAAAGATGAAGTTTGCCGAGAACTGGCTGAACCGCCCGATTATCGCCGTCACTGCATTCTGGACATTCGAGATGTCTGCGCCCGAGATGTTGTAACCGGCGGCAGTGATCGGTGAGTTGATCGAGGTTCCACCACCCGGATAGAACGACGGATTGGTGATGGCACTGTCGAACGAATTGGCGAACGACTGGCGCTGATTGCGAATGATGCGAATGTTGGTTCCGAACTGGAAGGAGTGTGACCCCTTGGTCCACGTCGTGTCGTTGGTGATATTCTGCACCGGCGTCGTGCGGTTCAGCGTTCGTGAGAAGAGGAACGGGCTGAAGATGAAGCGGAATGAGACCGCGTTCGCACTCGAGTCGCCCTGGGTGCTGAAGGAATCACGCGTCACACCATACCGGAAGTTGTTGACGACACTGTTCGATACCGTCCAGGTATGGCCAACCGTGTACCCGTTCGGATGGCTCCAGGTTGAAGGCTGGGGCGTGTCGGGAAAGTTCTGAACATTCCCCAGATTGTCCTGGATGTAGTTGGCACGAGCGAAGATGATGTGATTGGTTGCGAGGTTAAAGTCGAGACGCGCCACGTGCGAGTTACGATCCTCAGTAATCGGCGCGTTGAAACGGTAGCCGGCCGTATTGAGCAGACGACCCGGAGCACTGTCACCGAAGTTGAAGTCGTTCGCCGGGTACCTGCGGGCCGCATCGGCCAGCGCGGCGATCGCCGCCGGGTTGGTTCCCGCATTCGGGAAGATGGCGGCAATGTTGGCCGCCGTCAGCTGCTCGATCGCATTGGTGGCCGCATTGCGGTAACGAACGATCCCCTGACCCATGGTTGGCAGCGGCACCGTTCGGGTAACCGGGACTCCCCGCTTCTCCTGCAGCCCTTCATAGCTGTAGAAGAAGAAGAACTTGTCCTTGACGATCGGTCCACCGATCGCTCCACCGTAGAAGTGACGTCGTCGCGCCGGACGCTTTACTCCGCTCCGGTTGTTGAAGAAGTCGTTCGCGTCGAAGTAGTCGTTACGTCCACCGTAGAAGAGTGCGCCGTGAAACTCGTTCGTTCCACCTTTGGTAACAAGCGAGATCTGCGCGCCCGAAGACCGCCCCTGGCTCGCATTGGCGTTGGCGGTGGTCACCCGGAACTCCTGAATCGCCTCGGCGTTGAGCCGCAGCACCGGCGCCGACAGGGAGTTGGACTGCGCTTCATTGATATCGACTCCGTCGAGCGTGATGTTCGACTGGTCGCTCCGCGCTCCGGCGACGTAGCCCTCTTTTGTCACCCCCGCCTGCAACGTCAGCAGCGAGGCCGGGTTTCGGTCGGGAAGTGGAAGCTGGATGATCTGGTTGTTGCCGATCGCTGTTCCAAGCGTCGCGTCCTGGGTGTTGACCGTGATCTCCGTACTCGACGAGACTGTGACCACCTCGGTCACCGCACCGACCTCAAGGGTCAGATTGACCGTTGAAGCCGTGTCGACCAGTGTCTTGATGCCGGTCGTCACAGATTTCTTAAAACCCTGCGCCTCGACCTCGAGAATGTAATCTCCCGGGGGGAGCGATGCGATGATGAACGCACCGTTACCCTCCGAAGTGCCGGAACGGGTGATGTTTCGTGCTTCGTTCTTGATCGTTACCGTGGCGCCGGCAATGACCTGGCCCTGAGCATCCGAGACCGTTCCCCGGACACTCGATGTTCCTGTCTGCGCTGACGCGCCGACGGCTGAAGCCAGGGCGATGATCATCACGCAGATCGCCAAGTGGATTGCGGACTGAATTGTGTTTCTCATGCACTCCTCGCAATGACTGATGTGATTGGTTGCGAAGATCCCTATCCGAAAAGTGCTTCCGGAAAGAACATCCCGCAGGTGATCGTTGTAACTGATTCCGGGCAGATAATACCGAACAAATGTTCAGGACATTTACGGCGTCCAGGCCCGGCGATTCCAACTCGCAGACCGCAGTTTCGATCGACAAACAGGCGGCCCGGCAGTGAAGATCCTGTGACTTTCACCGGTCTTCGTAACATCGACGTAACATCGACTGGCGCAGATTGGCGGCTGGCGGTCTGTCTGCCCGGTCTGCCAGCCCGGCTGCTCTTCGGTTATCAGTGCTTGATGGTGCTTATTGACGGTGATCCGTTTCCTAACTCCAATGAGTCCTGAAACATCGCTATCGTAAGAAAACAGAATGTCTCAGTCAACACCAACTTTAAGCAAATATTATGCCGACTCGCGACTAGTCGAGCCACTCTCTCCGGATCAGAGCTTGCGTGCCATGTAAAGTAATGTGTTTACTTGTGTTTAACACAGGGAAGGAGGCGTTTTTGTGTACTGGTTTCCACGCCATTCAGCCCATACCGTCACCAAATTTATGGATATCGTCCAGATTTTTGAAAAAGCAGTCTCCTGGAGGCGCGGATGGTGATGGCGGTGGACGATTACACCATTTGGTCTGCCTGCTGATACCAATTGGGTCGGCCTGATCGCGAACTGGCGGTTTGAGGTCGGTTCTTCTGGCTGGCTGGCGGTGGCGGAATAGCAGGAAAAGACTGTAAGTTGTTGTTTGTTAATTATTTATCGTTTAGCTCTTTCGGCCTGCCATCTGGTCTTGTCTGGTGGCACGCCAGTTGTAATAGACGAAGGTATGACGGCAAGTGGCGTGGCGCAGGGCTCCCGCAGCACGCCACTGCTGCCGGCAACAGCAGGTTATTCGATACAGGTTGGCGAAGTTGAACGCCAACAGGGAAAACGCCACTCCACGGACATAAGGGGGCTGAAAGAACCGCTCTTTCAGCGTTTGTGGGGTGGCGTTAATCATATCGGGAGAGCATCAACCTTGCTCCGTGGCCGGATGCCATCCAAAGACCAACTCCGATTCAGTGCGGCCGTCTGATCGCATTCAGATCAAAGACGCGAAGATGAAAGATTGTATCGGGAGACCATCCTTCGCCCCTTCGCGTGAGGTAAACCGTAATCCGTGCGGTCTCCGCAGAGAGATCGCGCCCGAATCGACGCGGCGAAAAAGCTCGCTGGCAGGAAAATACGATTGCCTTCGCTGGTCGGGTCGGTTGGACCCTGAAAATTCTAATTTTACTTGCCTTGTCAAATGCGGAGTGGTATTAAAGTTAGGGATTTGCGTGCGGTCCCCAGCCGCAAACCCTCCCGGTTATCCTTCGGTCCAGGATGTCCTTAATCTTGTCAAAGATCTGCTGTCAAAGATCTGCTGTCAAAAAGATCTGCTCTCAAAGATCTGCTCTCAAAAAGATCTGGAAGCAGTAAGGGCCGGGATAGATGGTCCCTCGATGATCTCTTGTCCTCCGCAGACGGCTGTTAAGCCCGACGTCTCTGGCGGATTCTGATTACCCCCCGTGCTTCGAGGAAGCAAACAATAGCAGAAACAGACCGATCCGACTGGACAGCTGTGGTATCTTCGTCGCGTGTACGCTGTCCGGAGACCCTGTCCTGGCCCGATTGATCGAGGCGGAATGGGATCGGTCTCAATCGCGCGAAGAACCATCGCCCAGAATGGTGCGTGAGGCTGACGGAGGAGCGGGTATATGTCATCAGAATCGGGTTCATCAACAGTTTCGCCGGTCGCGGTTGTCGCCGTGATCCAGGCCGCGCCGGTATATCTCAACCTTCAGCAGAGTCTGGCCCGCGCGGTCGAGTTGATTGCCGAGGCGGCCCGGCGGCAGGCGCAACTAGTAGTTTTTCCGGAGTTGTGGCTGCCCGGCTATCCGGCCTGGCTTGATGTGTGCCGTGATGTTTCGCTCGCCGGGTATGCACCGATGAAGCGGCTCTATGCCAGGTTGCAGGAGAACAGCGTCACCATTCCAGGGAAGGTGACGGAAGTCCTCAGTGAGGTCTCGCGGCGCCATCAGTTGACCCTTGTCATTGGAGTCCAGGAGAGGGTTGATGGTGGGCCGGGGCGGGGAACGCTCTACAATACGGTGCTGACATTTGGTCCGAGGGGTGACCTGCTCAACCACCACCGCAAGCTCAATCCGACGTTCAATGAGAAACTACTCTGGTCCCCGGGCGACGGTCAGGGGATGAGAGTTGTGCCAACACCGATTGGCCGACTTGGCGGTTCGATCGGTTCGGAGCACTGGATGCCGCTGGTGCGGCAATCGCTCCATCTTGCGGGGGAAGAGATACACGTCGCGTTGTGGCCATCGGTTGGTGAGCTCAATCAGATTGCGAGTCGCCATTACGCGCTGGAGGGGCGCTGCTTCGTGGTCGCGGCAGGCGGGATAATGCGGGCCGATGATATGCCGCGCGATCTTGAGCTCTCGGCGAAGTATCTGGAGACCGGCCAGCCATTGCCGCTTGATGGTGGCAGCGCGGTCATCGGGCCGGACGGACAGTACGTTGCGGGGCCGACCTTTGGATCGGAGGTTATTCTGCTCGCTCGCATTAATCCGGAGCGGATCCGGGAGGAGGCGCTGGAGTTTGGAGCCCCGGGTCACATAGCACGTCCGGACCTCTTCGACTTCCGGCTTCGTGATGGGCATCGTGATGTGATGGTCGTGCCCTCCGGGGAGACGGCCGTTGCCGCTGAGGAGATCTCCCGGCGGGGAAGGGGCCGTGAGGTCCGTGACCACGATGAGCAGGAGCTGTTGATCTCATCGGGAACCGATGGGGCTTCTCTCCGTGTTGTTCCCTCGCCGCGGGTGATAAACTTCGATCCCATTGAGCCCTGACAGATTGCGTTTCTCTGGTCGCCGGTCATCCTTCCGGCCCTGGTCGTCATCTGACCGGCCTTTGAGCCGGTGGTTATTTCAGCCATACCCTCCTTCTTTTCGTTTCCCGGTCTTTGCGCTATGCTGAAGAGCGTATGAAAAGCGTGTGCCCAAACTGTCGAAGAGAGATATTGCCGGGGGACAACCCATCCCAACCATTCTGTTCCGACCGATGCCGGATGATCGACCTCGGTCGGTGGATGGCGGAGGATTATCGGGTCGCCCTGCCGGAGGTTCTTGATGACCGATGCGTCGACAGCCGCGATGGAATGACCGGTGAGAGTGGCAGACTGGGAGAGACGATAGGAAGCAGGGAGTAGGAGAGTAGGAGTAGGAGTAGGAGTAGATGATGGAGATGCAGCATTTTTTCAGCGGTGATGGGGGGAGATTCAGGCGAGTAGCGAGCCGTCTTGCCGCAGGGGCTCTCCTGGCGATTGCCTGCGGCTCGATTGCCTGTGATATGGCGCCAGCCCCGGTACCGCTCTCCGGTGCGGCAGCCCGCCAGGAGCCAGTCATCCGGGTGGCCGGTCGACCATTGGTCAACGAGCAGGCCATCACCGCCGCTCTCGATGTTCCCATCGCCCGGCTTGACGGCTCACGTTTCAGCCTGCGTGACTTTCAGGGGAGGGTCGTGGTGGTAGATTTCTGGGCAACCTACTGTCCACCCTGCGTCAAGCAGGCGCCACAACTGGCTGAATTGAGTCGCCGATACCGCGATCAGGGGCTCGAGGTGATTGGCCTGACCTCCGATGAAAAGTCCGATCAGCCAAAGGTTGAGGATTTTATGCGGCGAGTCGGTATTAACTACAATATCGGGTATGCCAGCAACTGGGTCTCCCGTTCTTTCCTGTACGGTACCGAGGATGAGACCGGAGCGCCACCGATTCCGCAACTCTTCATCATTTCACGTCAGGGCAAGGTGGTTGAACATCTTATAGGCGACAGCCCGCGGCATGGGATCGACTATCTGGAAGAGGTGGTTCGTCGCGAGCTGGCGGGGGATTGAACATTGGCCAACCTGGAGTAGTGCTCAAATGAAAACTGGATTGAATGTTGCAGTAAGCGTCCTCGGGAGTCGACTGTCGGGAGCGGTGGTTCTGCTGATATTTGTCGCGGCGGTCACCTTCGCGCAATCCGTCCCGGAGTTGCCGGAGCCGGGTGGAGCCGGCGAGACACCTGATTTCTCAATACGACTTGTACCGGGCAGTCCGGGGGGAAGCCCGGCGGGTGAGCTTAAGCTTTCGAGCTTCGGTGGTCGGGTGGTCCTGCTCGATGTCTTCTATTCGAAATGTCCGCACTGCATCGAGCATGCGCCACATTCCGCTGAGCTATACAACCTCTATCGTCAAAAGGGGCTCACCATTCTCGGGCTGGCCACTGACCCGCCGGATCGTGCGGCGGATGTGACCTCGTTCATCGCGAAGGCTGGAATCGGGTATCCGGTCGGGTTTATGACCGCCGAGGTGATGGTCTACTTCCTTGATCGGCGCAACCACGGGGTTCCACAGATGGTTCTCTTCGGTCGTGACGGGAAGATGGTCAAGCGTTTGATTGGCTGGAGCGAGAGTACCGGCAGCGAACTGCGCGCGGCGATCGAGGCCGAACTGGCAAAGTCCCCATCCCGTGCCAGCAAGTGAGTGCTCTGGTATGTGCCGCCAGATCGATCCTGATCCGGCTACTTGATTCTATACGCTTCTCCGACAGGCAAAATGATGAGAAAAGCAAAGATCGTAGCGACAATCGGTCCGGCCTCAAGGGCACCCGAACAGCTCTATTCGTTGTTGATGGCTGGGATGGATGTCATGCGTGTCAACATGTCGCATGGCTCACATGAGTATCACGCTGAGGCGATAGCCAACGCCCGCCGGATTGCCGCTGAGATTGGAAGGCCGCTCGCCGTCCTGCTTGACCTGAGCGGACCGAAGATTCGAACCGGCAAGTTGAAGGATAACCAGCCGATCTTTCTCGAAGCTGGAAAGCTGCTGACCATCACTACCCGGGAACTCGAGGGCGATTCGTCCCTCATTTCGACCAGTTACGCCAATCTTCCGAAGGATGTCAGTATCGGTGACCAGATACTGCTTTCGGATGGACTGATCGAGCTTCAGGTCGAGCAGGTCAGTAATACCGATGTCGAGTGCCGGATTGTCAATAGTGGGCAGCTGGGTGAGAACAAGGGGATCAACCTCCCCGGGGTCAGGCTCTCCGCCCCCTCGCTGACTGAGAAGGATCGACGAGACCTGAAGTTCGGGCTCGAGCAGCTGGTCGACTATGTCGCCCTCTCATTTGTGCGCAGCGCCCGGGACTGCATTGGAGCGAAGACGCTGATCGAGTTCCTCGGGGCCAACGTGCCACTGATCGCCAAGATCGAGAAGCGCGAGGCACTCGAGGACCTGGAAGGCATAATTGAGGCGAGCGATGGGGTCATGGTCGCCCGTGGCGATCTTGGCGTCGAGACCTCGGTCGAGAGCGTACCGGTCTATCAGAAACGGATAATCGACCGTGCCAATGCCGCCGAAAAACTGGTCATCACCGCGACCCAGATGCTGGAGTCGATGACCCATGAACCACGTCCGACCCGTGCTGAAGCTTCCGACGTCGCTAATGCCATTCTTGATGGAACCGACGCGGTTATGCTCTCGGCCGAGACGGCGACCGGCGACTACCCGCGCCAGTCGATAGAGACGATGTCGCGGATCATCACGTTTATGGAGGGGAGCAATCTTCGACCAGTCCGCCTCCGTGAGCGCATCGACGGCCAGCAACTGGGGATCGAGGGGCGCGCCATCGCCGAAGCGGCGAGCTATGCTGCACAGGAGATCCGCTCAAAGCTGATCGTCGTCTTTACCAAGTCGGGAAGTATGGCCCGCCACCTCGCGGCGCTTCGTCCTACCCAGCGAATAGTTGCCTTTACACCGCACGAGACAACCTACCGCGCCCTGGCTGCAGTCTGGGGGATTGAGCCCTGCCTGCTCGATTTTACTGGCCGCACCTTCGACCTGCTTGCCCGGGCTGATGAGGTCCTTGTCTCAAGGCAGCTCTCCCGGCGCGGCGAGACAGTGGTCGCCATGGCCGGCCGGCTGCCCGAACAGCCAAGTCTCAGCTCAATGATGAAGCTTCACCGGATCGGTGAGATGAAGACGATGGACGGGTGAGCCGAATCGGCATCCCGCTCACTTGTCCGATCCCGGCGAGGCCGGGATCTACAACCGGGGGAGGTGGTGCGACCCGGTCAGGTGTTGGCGTTCTCCGGGCTGCCAGAGAACGTGGTCGGTTGCGCGCTCGATTGCTGGGGAGCCCGCCAGTTGTCCATCATGGCTACCTGCTGAACGCAGGCGATGGTGCAATATTGCGCACAGGGTTTCTCGGTGCTGAACTCACGCCGGATGTGATCGAGGGTGTACTCTTCAAGCGGGATTGCCGGATATCCGCGCTGCTGTGAGCAGTAGTGGACGAGCCCCTCCTCGCAAATGTAGAGGTATCGCGCCCCGGCCCGACAGCGCCAGTTATGTGGCCTTCCCTGTGCCAGGTCATCCTGGAAATTGTTCAGCCAGCCGAACTTCTTCTTACCGTAGCGACGGAGCTTGTGGTAGACCTCCTCCTCGATCCCACTCAGCGGCTTTAGCTGGCCACTATGATCGTGGATGATCCCGAGGGTTGATCCAAAGCCCAGCTCGACTGCCCGGTTTGCGACCACCAGGGCATCCTGCGGGTTTTTGATCCCACCACCGATGACGGAGTTGATGTTGATGTGAAAACTGGCATCCTCCGACAGATAGCGGAGATAACGGTCGATCACCTTCAGACTCTTCTGTGAAACCTTGTCCGGCGTCACATTGTCGATGCTGATCTGCAGGTACTCAAGCCCGGCCCGGTTGAGCTTGGCAATATTCTCGCGCGTCATGTAGTAGCCGTTGCTGATCAGGCCCGCGATCATCCCGTGACTGCGGATGTGGGTGATGATGTCGAAGATGCCTGGGTGGAGCATCGGCTCGCCGCCGCTGATGGTGATCGCGGTTGTCCCGAATGAGGCGAGCCGGTCGAGCCGTCGCTTGACAGTCTCAAGCGGCACCGGATCTGAGACCTTGTCATACTCATTGCAGTAGCCGCAGGCGAGGTTGCACCGCCGCATCGGAATGATGTGGGCCAGAATCGGGTGCTTTGTCGAGAGCAATCCTCTGGCGACGAGCTTCGCTTCCCGCGTCACCCGGCTCATTTTACTGCTGGTAAGGTCTTTCATCTTTTTTCCGCGCGCCTAAACTGGAACAAGCAACATCGGGACAGGGCGAGATGGGAGTGCCGACTTGTACAAATTTTGCTTGTTCCGATATTGGCTGGTTTCAATTTAGATCTTGTCGACAACCTTGACTCCGCCCGGGACACTGACGTTGAAGGCCGAGTCCGGTATCGGAGTGTTCAGTTGGACATTCTTGAGCGAGACGATCGTGAAGTCGCCATTTCGCTCGACCAGTCGCCACTGGGCTGGTATCCAGCTCTGCTGGTTCACCCAGATATCGATGGTAGAGAACTGCCCCCCCGCTTTTGGAGTCAGACGGAGAAGGGTTGTCATCTGGCCATTGATCACCTCATCCTTGAGAAACTCGATGTTATAGTTGCCCGCGAGCGATTTGACCGATCCATCAAGACCGATCAGCTGCGTGAAACCGCCGACCTTGCCCTTTGCCGCCCTGGCGAGAGTCGACTTAAAGACCTGGTTGATACGTGGCTGGTAGTAGACGACACTGTCGCCCACAAGGGCGATCGTATCCCGACTCGGCCGGGTGTAGTCGATGCGGAGCTTCCCCTTGTTGCGGCCGGTGGACGGTTTGTAGATGAGCGAGCCGTACTCATTGTCGCTCACTCCAATCTGGGCATTGGTCTTCTGCTGTGACAACTCGGCGCGAAGGCTCTTCAGATCGAGGTGAGCCTTCTCCATCTTGTTGAGGATCCCGGTCAGCAGCTGCTGCGGTGCCGGAGCCGCGCCCAACCTGCCGCTGGCTCCACCGGGGGCGGCCGCCACCAGGCCGATAATAATAAGCACTGACAGTGAAATTTTCATGACTCCAAAACTCCTGCTCCCACAGTCGGAACATCGGGAACGCCGTCACCCGGGATCGACGGCAGCGGGCGCGCCACCTGGCACGCTCCTCTCTTGCCGGATCCGTCCGACCGGTGATGATTATCTGCGCGGGTTGACCTCTTCAAACCAGACCCGGTATCTGGCTGTCTGCCGCGAGTCGACGTACTGCTCATAGCGGAGAAGCCTGACTGTCTGATTGTATTGTTCCCGAAGGTAGAAACCAAGTGCTTCGACCGGAAAATCGGCCAGATCGGAACGTCCCCTTTGGTCTAAAAATGACTCGACCGCCGATACCTCAATCTCAGTCTCGACAATCCTGGCCTTGTCAGGGCCGACCGATTCGACGCCAGCGCTCAGCCCCGGTCGATCACGGTCACCGAAGAATCTTCCAGGAATAAGAAAAATGGCGGCAATGATCAGCAGGCAGAGCAGATCGTACTGCCACGATCCCCGCTCGTGTGACCAGTTGATGGTACGCTTTATCTCTGCTGGGAATTTGAACATATTGGCCCCGGTGCGATCAGCGTCGATCCTGGATGATCTGACCGTCCCGCATCTCGATGGTCCGCTGCCCCACGGCTGCGGCTTCCGGGTTGTGGGTGATCATAACGATGGTCTGGTTCATCTCACGGTTGAGTTCCTTGAGCATCGTGAGAACGAGCGCCGAGTTCTCCGAGTCGAGATTACCGGTTGGCTCATCGGCCAGGATGATCGCCGGGCGGTTGATGACAGCCCTTGCAATGGCTACCCGCTGCTGCTCTCCCCCCGACATCTCAAGCGGGCGGTGGTTCATCTTGTTCTCAAGCCGGAGCAGCTTCAATACTCCGTGGCGGGTCTGGTTGTCGAGGGGCGGACGCCCGCCACCGTGAATATGCTCGGCCAGCTTCAGGTTCCCTTCCGCGGTGAGGGTTGGAAAGAGGTTGAAGCGCTGAAATACAAAGCCGATCTTGCGGCGGCGGAGATCGGTTCGTGCCGCATCGCTCATCTTTGTCAAATCCTCGCCATCGACCACTACTCGGCCGCCGGTCGGACTGAGCAGTCCGCCGAGAATGTGAAGCAGCGTCGATTTGCCGCAACCTGACGGTCCCATAATGGAGACGAACTCACCCGGCTCAACCGCGAGGCTGACTCCGCGCAATGCGGAGACATCCACCTTGCCGATCCGGTAGGTCATGGTCAGATTCTCAGTCAATAGTATATGGCTCATAAGCTGGGGTTGATCCTCGTGTGGCCTTTTTCAGCCTTCTCCGCGTGTCCTTCGTAATCTCTGTCCTTCACCCACCGGTCTGTCTCAATCGTAGGAGAGTGCCTTGACCGCATCCTGGCGCGCCGCCCGAACCGCCGGGTAGAGAGCGCCGACCGATCCGGCGATGAGGCCGATTCCCGCCGCCGTCAGAATCCACGTCCAGTGAAATTCGAGCTGGAGACTGGTCAGTCTCTCAATCAGCCACCCGGCAATGAAGGCGGCCACCATCCCGACGGCGACACCGATCAGGCTGATCGTCAGGGCCTCCTTCTCGATGATACTGATAATGTAGCCCTTTGAAGCGCCGAGCGATTTAAGGATTCCGATCTCGCGCGTGCGCTCAGTGATGGTCGTGTACATCGCCAGAAGGATCACGAGCAGACTGACGATAGTCGAGAGGATCAGAACCGCGCGGACAAAACCGTCGATGCCAGGAATCGCCCTTCCAAAGCCGGTCGCGATATCGCGGGTCAGAATAACGATGTTTCCGGGCAGCTCGCTGTTGATCCGCTGCTGGATCTCCTCCTGACGGTTCGGATCGTCGACCTTCAGCATAATGAAGGTACATTTGTTTTCGGCAACGAGCAGGTTCTGAAGCCGGGTCAGATCCATTTTAATGCGTGCCCCTGACTCCGGGCCGTAGATACCGACGACCGAAAGGGACTTTCCAAAGACCTGCACCGTACTGCCGACACCAAGTCGCCCCTGGCGCGCCTTGACCTCGTCGATGATCACCTCGTTTTCACCCTCAAAGACCCGCCCTTCGACAATTTTCATCCCGCTGATGGCCGCGTAGCTTTGAAAATCGATCCCATCGACCTGTTCAAACCCGAGGCCCGACTGGCCGCTCTGCACATAGCGGCCAACGGGGCTCACCATCCGAACCCCTTCGATCCGGCGCAGCCGTTCGCCGTAACGGACATCAAGCGACATTATCGATGAAGGAGAGAGGATACTCGAGCCCTTGCGCGTGAACTGAATCTCGGCCCCGAGCCCCTGTTCCCGCCTGACCCGATCGTTGAGCATACCGCGAACCAGGCCGGTGTTCAGGATGACGAGGATCACCCCAAGGGCGACGCCGCTGACGCTGATCAAGGTCCGGGTGGGCCGCTGACGCAGGTTGGATAGAATCAGACTGTCCATGTTATGAAGGTTACTAAGGTTATTAAAGCGATTACGCTTGGTTGTCTCGTTTGTCACGGCCATCCGGCACTGCCGTCATCTTCCTGATGAGCGCCAAGCGGCTGATAAGTGCCGTGCGGGCGAATGCCGTGCGCGGCCAGTCGCCGACAGGCCGGGGGAGGTCGCCGGTTTGTCAAGGTCCGTCTCCGGCAGATTGTCGGTGTTATCGAGCTGAAAGGCGTTCCCCGGAAGCGCGACGTTCGTCTCAAAGTTGCCGTCAGTGAATGTCAGGCGGGCCTGATAGCTGTCGTGGGGCCGGCTGACCTCGACCGTTCCCGGCCAGAGGGTCTGGCTCGATGGGTTGAGTTGCCGGTAGGCAGAGTAGCTCACCTCGGTCTGCAGCATCCCCTGTTCATCGAAGATCTGCTGCCGCGTAAAGCTCAGGTCGGCTGTCCGGTCGAACCAGAATTTGCGCCGCACCCGCGAGGCCGAACCAGTCTCCGTCGATCGTTCGGCCTCGGTGATCACGTAATGACTCCGCAGGATCCGTGCCCCACGCCGTGCCTTCGGGTCCGGATCCGGCCCTTCCACCAGGGCCTCTTCAATACTGTAGGTGAAACGCTCGTCGTCCCGGCGCAGGGGACGAATCAGCAGCGCATCGGTGAAGTGAAACGGCCGTGCCGAGATCAGCGCGCTCCGTCCGCGCTCTCCAAGCCGCTCACGCCACGCACTGTAGTCCGAGCTGTTGGTGCCCATCAGAAAGCGGCGGTAGTCGGTCAGGTAGATGGCCACTTTGAAACGATTGTTCTCGGAGACCATTTCGGCGATTCGGGTCTTGACCATCGGAATGCTGATGACCAGCCTGATACGATCCGGCCGGCTTACCGCGACGATCGCCTCCGCCTCGCGATACCGCTCGGCGGAATCCAGATCGTCAAAACGGAGGTAGGCTTTCCAGGCCCGGAGAGACTTCAACTCGAAGAACGGTTCCAGCCGGAGGAGCAGCTTATCGTAGGTTGCGCTGGCAACTGGTGTTGCCATTCGCGGGATGGTCGGAACGGATACTTTGACCAGTCCACTGCACGCCGTGCCGGACATCAGCAGTAAGATCAGGGCGAGAACCATCCCAGAACCTGCCCTGCAGCTATTTTTCATCGCATCAGAATCGTTGACCATTAA
>JBEGMZ010000557.1:0-4802 GCA_041182745.1 Acidobacteriota bacterium | reverse complement strand
AGATCACGGCGCGCCCGTTCGAGGATGCGGCGCAGCCTCTCCAGTTGCCCTGGCGCGAGGCCGGGTGAAACCACCCAGCGCACGTTTCCGTGGCGAAGTATCCGCCTGTCGTCCGAGGGTTGAGTCTGGTAGCTGGCCGGGATCAGGCGGAGCGCCGGGACTGCGGATGGCCCGGCTATCTCTGCCCTTAGCACTGCTCCTGGAAAGTAGTGGTTGAGAATCTGGCGGTAGCTGCGACCTCGCCGCGCCAGTTCGTGGGAACCATCCTGGCAGAGACCAAGCCCGTGTCCCAGGCCGCGACCACGGAAGACGTAGCCATTCCGATCCTGGATCAACTCAAAGAGCGTGCTCTTCAGAACGTTCCATCCGAGTGTACGCCCCAGGATCAGCTTGAAGTCCCACGCTGGCAAGTGGACACGCCGATCGCCATCGATGGTGAGACTTACGGCGCGACCAGCCGGGTCGTTATCGCTGATCGTGAGTCGACGCAGCCTTCCGATGGTCCGGGTAGCAGGATCCGTACGCAGAGCCTGCTCGATCTGCTCGCGAGTCAGACGATCTTCCCAGCGTCGATCCTGGCGTCCGAGACAGAGCGGATCACTCACCCCACGCAGCCAGGAGGGCGCCGCGCGCACTCCCCAGACGCTCGCGATACTGCTTGTCCGGCCACCACAGGCGGCATGATAGTAGACCTCGGCGACCCCACCCGACGGCTCACGAAGAACCTCGCCAGCGGTAGCCGCCACCGCCCGGGCGGCCTGGCTCGTTGCGGCGCCCGCGAGGATGGCGAAACGCTGACAATGGGTTGTGCTGCAGAGATCATAGCCGTCACCGGCGTGGCGCCCGCGATTGCCAAGGGCAAAGGTACGCGCGACCACCGCCTGGCTGCGGAGGGCCTCGCGTTCACGCTCCCGGCCATTCTCGGCCAGAACCACTCCGGTCACATAGTCCTCCAGCGGGAGTTCTCGCACCGCTCCCCGCAGCGCCACCCGCACCTTTTCCCCGGGCAGCGGATGGGAGACTGTGGCCACGGTTATGGGCTGAAGAGACACTCGGGCTCGCAGAAGCCGAGCGGCAACCGCCGCCGCCTCCGCACCCGTCCCACGGCGCAGGAAGACGACCACTCCCAGCTCAATCTCGGATGGCGCAGGGATACCATTCCCTCGATCAGTGGTAAAGCCAACAAACCAGCCGTGGCGACGAAATCCATTGCTCGCCGTGGCCGTGCCAGTCTTGCCAAAGACCTGCTTTTCGGACGAGGCCAGTCCTGTCTGTGCAGCGGTCCCATAGTCCACCACTCCGCGCATCCCCTCGATTATGGCTCTGCGGTGCGCCTCGGGAATTGCAGGATGGACCGCACGACACTCCACCGGCGTCACATCTCCAAGGTGGGGCCGACAGAGCCGGCCGCCAGTGACGACTCCAAGGTAGGCGCGAAGCAGCTGCACTGGCGTCACCAGCAGTCCCGCGCCCTCACCAATTGCCCCCCGGAGACGATCATCACCTGGAGCGATCCGACCGGGCCACTCAACAGCGTTGACGCCGGTTCGCGTGCCGAAGCCGAAGCGGCGCAGGTAGTCGTGGAAGACCGGCTGACTGAGCCGCTCACCGAGGGCGAGAAAGTAGTCGTTACAGGAGTAAGCCAGCGCCCCGTCGAGGCCGAGAGGATGGTCGATTTGGGGATGAGAGCAGAGAAGATTACCGGTATCGTCGCGCATACCGCCCTGACAACGGTGTCGCCAGTCGAGGCTGATCCGACCGGCCGCGAGTGCCGCCAGCGCGCTGAACGGCTTGATTGCCGACCCTGGCGGAAAGCTCTGCTCGAAGGCGAGCCGACTGCTGACCGCCGCCAGCAATCGTCCAGTCGCCGGTGCGGCAACCAGCACCGTCCCTTCGAGCCCTCCCAGCGCCTCAGCTGCCATCGCCGACAGCTCACCAGTAGTTTTACCCGGCTTTTGCACGCCTGTCGTCGGCGAATGGCAGCCTGCAAGCGCAACCAATGTCAGAAGCAGCACCGCCAGGCTCGTGCCGCGCCGGTGGTGAGCCAGACACCTCATTCACCCAGCTCTCGATTAGCGGTCCAGACTGCGAGCGAACCGAGGGTCAGCAACCACCCCATAAAGATGACCAGCAGGCCCGTCACCATTCGTGCCCCGAAGAGCCACAACTCGAGCCACTCTCGCTCAATCGTCGGGCGTGTCCGAAAGAGCAACCAGGCCAGACCACCATATAAACCGGCTGTCAAAAGATAGATCAGGATCGATCCCGGATTGAAGGCCTGCCCAAACACCCGCCCGGCACTACGGAGGGCCCGCCACGCGCCATCACGCAGCGCGATGATCCACCAGTGGACCGCCAGCAACGGAAAGGCGACCCAGAGCGTTCCCATCCGCACCCACTCCAACGCGTTCCGCCCCCGCAGCAGCCAGTCGACGTGACGGTAGTTCAGCTCCACCATCCGTTCCAGCGCGTGCAACCCCTGAAATGTCACCAGCGCCAGCATCAGCAGCGGCAACGTCACCACGGCCAGCTTTGAGCAGTCGAAAAGCGCCCGCTTCAATTTGTACCCGGTGTCGATCCCCGCCCGGATCGCCACCAGCCCAAAGGCCTGGGCAATCAGAAAGACCAGCACCGCCAGCAACGGCCAGACGACCAGCCCCAATGCCACGTGCCAGACACTCGACTCACGGGTCGTCAAAAAGAGAAAGATCAATCCCAGCAGCAGAACATAGAGCAGCCCCGCAGCAAGTATCGTCGTCAGGCTCCCCGTCAGTCGTCGTCCGGCCTCGATTATCGCACCGACCACCTGACCAATGAAATCTTTTCCAATCATCGATCCTCCGACTCCTTTTTAACGCTGACGATCAAGAATATTCAGCCTGAAGCTGCCGGAATTGGATTCAATACCCGGCTGGTACATCAATTGGGCCCTCGCCGGGCCGATCCTGAACTCACCCGGCACCTGTACCCGCAACGCGTACTGAAAGACAGCGTCTCCATCGAAGAAGTCGCTGAAGATAACCGTTCGCTGATCACGAAACTCTCGCTGGTTGTACCAGTCACTCCAGCGCCCCTCACGGTAGTCAAGGTTGATCCCGTCGACCCGTTCCACCTGTTCACAGCCGGCCGGAATCGGATCCTCGACCATAAGGTAGGAGGATCGTGCCCCCCTGAGCGTCAGCCGGGCAACGATCAGATCACCCGAGCGCAGCTCACCCGTCAGCGGCTCGGTGCTCCACTGCGGGCGACCATTGACTTCAATCACCTTCAGCCGCTGATACTCGCGGGTCAGGGTCAGGTTCTCGCTGCCCCGCGGTGTAATCTCCTCGCGACGGGTGTAGTACTCAAGCGTCGCCGTGAAGAATAGAGTTCCGTTCCCCCGTTTGACCACCCGAATCTGATTGGTGGACGCGAGGCCCGCTCCTCGCCGCTCGACCACCAGCGGCTGTCCGATGGCCGCCTCTGCCGCAGTGACATTCCGACTCAGCACCTGCTCGCCGTTGAGGTAGACCTCGAACGAGTAGTTGGCTGTCAGTTCACCGCTAACCCGAAGATAGTCGGTCAGCCCGAGGATCGCCTGCGTCGTGTCTCGCGTCGACTCCCAGTAGTATCCGCCGCGCCGATTGGCGACCAGCCAGCGGGCCACTTTCGGCAGGAGCGGACTTCGGGGAGCGATCTTCGCGAGGGCCCGGAGCGCGAAAGATGTGGCGTCGAGGTCCGACTGCGGATCGACAAAGTTGGACTGCGCCGCCGACTCCCAGTGGGCCTCGCCATCGGTCTGTCTGGCCAGCCGCGAGAGCTCGTCGACCACCTGTGCCGCCCGGGCCGTATCACCCCGCACGTGCAGCGCCAGCGCCAGTTGCGCCCGACCCGCCGGTTGCATCCCCTCCCGGCGTGAGAAGATCGCGTCCAGATCGGCCGTCGAGGAGATCCCACTCTGGGCATAGGCATATGCCAGGTAAGCGAGGGCGTCCATTCCAAGCGGCTTGCCATTGCTGCTCTTGCCGCTGTCAAGCAGTCCCCTGATCCGCTGGCGTGCCCGCTCAATCAGGTTGGGGTCGACCTGATACCCGGCCTGACGGGCAAGAACCAGCCCGTCAACGACCCAGGCGGTCATATACGGATCGGTCGGACTTCCCTCGAACCAGCCCCAGCCCCCATCCTCACTCTGGAGCCGCGAGAGCCGTTCAAGCCCACGCTTTACCTTGAGCGGCAGATCGTTGTCGGGTCGGAGGCTCGCTCTCCGGGCCTCTTTCAGCGCCCGCGCGACGGCAATATTGCCGAGAAACGACGACATCGTCTGCTCGGCACATCCATAGGGGTAGCTCGTCAGATAGTCGAGGGCACCGAAGAGCGCTCCGGCAATCGAGGGTGACGCCTCGATCCGCAGGCTTCGCGCCTCGGAGCTCGCCTCATCGGGCAGGTTGAGGCGGTAGCCCTCCTCCACCAGCGGAGAGGTCAACGCCACCGACTCAGCCCGCGTCTGCTTCAGCCCCATCGGTACCGCTGGCAACGGCAGCTCGACTCCGTCAGACTCGACATCCGTCTTCGCCGTCGCCAGGAACCTCACCTCGCCGATGCGGTTCGCCCGCACCCGCCAGTCGACCCGCTGCTCGCCCTGCCGCGATATTGTCAGCGTCCGGCGTGGGGTATCGAGCAGCTCCGCTCCCCTCACTCCAATCTCAACCTGCGCCACCTTGTCACTGTCAAGATAGTTGTGAACGATCCCGGAGATCGTCACCACATCTCCCTCGGTCAGAAAGCGGGGAGTCTCGAGGCGCATAATCAGACTCTTTCGCGAG
>JBEGMZ010000556.1:0-6849 GCA_041182745.1 Acidobacteriota bacterium | reverse complement strand
GCTTTGGAGCCGGAGGCCTGCGCTCCGAACGAGAGCTTAAAATCACCAACTCTGACCTCGCCGACATCAAATGGCTCCAGCCCGTTGAGGCAACGCAGCAGCGTCGATTTGCCGCTTCCCGACGGGCCAATAATCACCGCCAGCTCTGATGCCCCGACCGTAAATCCAACCCGATCCAAGACCCTCACCTTCCGGTAATACTTCGTCAGATTATCGATCGTGAGCAACTATTCTCCCCCTGACGCGGCAATTCTTGCCGCCAATTCATCCAACACCCACTCCCCCGGGGCAATCGCATTATGGATCGAGAGGTCCTTCCAATTAGTGATCCCACGCAAAGGATCGAAGAAGAAAGACTGCTTCGGGAGACCATCCTTCGCGGCTTCGCGTGAGGCCATCAGCAGCCCATTCGCTCTCCTCAGAACGATCGCACGCGAAGACGCGAAGGCGCGAAGAAGAAAGATTGCATCGGGAGACCATCCTTCGCGGCTTCGCGCCTTCGCGTGAGGCCAACCAGTAACCTATCCGGTCCCCGCAGACAGATCGCACGCGAAGACGCGAAGAAGAAAGATTGTACCGGGAGACCATCCTTCGCGGCTTCGCGCCTTCGCGTGAGGCCATCAGCGGCCCGTTCGCTCTCCTCAGAATGATCGCTCGCGAAGACGCGAAGAAGTAAAGATTGCATCGGGAGACCATCCTTCGCGGCTTCGCGCCTTCGCGTGAGGCCATCAGCAGCCCGTTTGCTCTCCTCAGACAGAACACGCAAAACCACACGGCGCCGAAGATCGCTGGCAGGAAAATACGCTTGCCTGCCCACTCTCCTTTTTTTGCATCCCGGTGGGGGAAAATGGTTTGCGAAATCGCCTCCCCTGAATGCATGATTCGCATTTCTGGCGATACCAGGTTAACCCCGGAACAGAAACGAACTTCAGACTGACAAAGGAAAGAAATGGGCAAACCGACCGCGACCCTGAAACGGGCGCTCAAACTACCCGATCTGATATTGCTGAATATCGTCGCTGTCTACACTCCAAGCACTCTTGCCCAGAACATGCCGCTTGGCAACTTTGGAATCGTAATCTGGGTACTCGCCATTCTCACCTTCATGTGGCCATACGCCACAGCCATCTCACACCTCTCCCGGCTGCTGCCCCGCGAGGGCGGGGTCTACGCTTGGACCTCACAGGCCTTCGGCGAATTCCACGGATTTATATGCGGATGGTGCTACTGGGTCAATACCTTTCTCTACGTCCCGAGCGTCTTCCTGGGGATTGCCGCCGTGGTCTCATTACTCGGTGGCCGCAGCACCTCCTGGCTCAACGAGGATCCGTGGGCGGTGAGCGTGATCGCGATTGGCACTCTCTGGTTCTCTGCCCTGCTCCACATCGTCGGCCTGCGACAGGGCAAATGGCTTCAGAATATCGGAGCACTCGGTCGGTTGGCGATGGCCGGAGCCATCCTTGGCGCCGCGATCGTAAAGCTGGCCGGCGGCGGAGCGGAGACCATCCCGGCGGTATCGGCTGCCGAGCTCGATCTATGGCGTCGAATGGCACTCTGGCCTTTCACCCTGAACGCGCTGGTGGGACTTGATCTTGGCGCGGCAATGAGCGACGAAGCTGACGCACCGGCCCGGAACATCCCCTCTTCGCTTCTGATCGGTGGTATCGCCGTCGGGCTATGTTATGTCCTGACCTACAGTGCCCTGCTGCTCATCGGCTTTGGGGAGACCAATGTCATCTACGGGCACCTGCTGGCGGTCAATTCAGTCCTCGCCCAGCCGGGACTGGCCATCACGGCGGCGGTTGGCGCACTGATCGTCATCATCGAACTCCTGGGGCTGATCGGCAGCGGCGCCGCCTGGCTGGCAGCGCCGGCACGTGTTCCATTCGTAATCGGAATCGACCGCTACCTTCCCGAATCGTTCTCCCGCGTCCATCCGCGTTATGGAACGCCATACGTCGCCCTGCTCATCCAGGCGATCGTCGCCACGTTACTGATACTCGTCAACATTTACGGCGCAACGCTTCAGGAGGCCTACCTCGCGCTGCTTGGCGGATCGATCGTCCTTGTGATGGTAACCTACCTCTACCTGTTTGGTGCCTGGCAGCGGCTAAGCCGTCTATACGAGGGGCGTAACCTGCGCGTCCCGATTCTCTGTTCAACCGGGATCGCTGCAACCACCACCGGCATCGTTGCCTGCTTCATTCCCCCACCTGTCGTCGCCGGCATCGTCGGCTTTGAGCTCAAGATCGTTGGTTCCGTCTCGGCAATGGTGATCTGCGGAGTCGCGGTCTACCATTATGAACGGAAGATCTCCTCGCGCCGGACGGTCGAAGAGAACGATCTCGCGGGTGCGGTCGGGAAGATCGATCGCTAGGGCCCAGCGCCCGTCACCTTCGATCCAACCGGGTCTGAAACTTGGCGTTTTCTAAATCACCTTACCGGAAGAGAAGGTCGAGGAAGGCCCCGGCAACGTGAAAATTTGGTATCTCGGTCATCGTCGGAGAGAGTGCAAGGTAGCGTCGACAACCATCGAAGCGGCTGATTCGAAAGAGGTTCGCCTGCCAGCGGTCTCCGGCCTGTGGCTGACATCCGAAGGCGGTGAAGGGAATGGCCATTGCCACCCTCCAGACACTCCGCGGCTCGTCAATCCGGGCATAAGTTCGCATACCGCTCTGCCACTCCCAGTCGTGCCACATTCGCGCCCGATCGACCAGCAGGTCACACCACTGACCTGTCGGCGCCACCTCAAACTCACGATATGACTGGTCGTGTGGCTCGAGAGGAGAGCGGATAAAGGCCTCGCAGACATCCCGGTCCCAGAGACCGTGCCTCTCAACGCTGGCATCTGCTCCCTCATCGACGTCGATTTCAGTGTAGCCGCACTCATACCCAATCACGATCTCCCGCTCATTCCAGAGCAGCCGCGCAACCGTCGACAATGCAGACGGCGCGGGCTGATCCTGCCAGTCGTGACCAATCTCGTGCGCCACCGCCCTGCTCCATCCACCTGATTCAAACTCTACGCCGTCAATCGACAGTTCATTGTAGACGGCGACGATCTCTGGCCGCATGACACCCTCCAACCTGAATACGAAGATCAACGACCGATAACAAAGATGATCACGAAGTCCGTAACCAAACAGGATGACCAGTCCACTGTACCGGAGCACGCCGCGGACAAACAGAAAGCCCGCTGAGTCTCACCTTCAACTCGGCGGGCTTTTAACTTTTTATCAGGCCTGTTATCGGTCCTACAATGCATCCACGAAATGGGCACAACAGGATTCGAACCTGTGACTTCTGCCGTGTGAAGACAGCACTCTACCGCTGAGTTATGTGCCCTGCTGGACAGCTGGATACTAGCAAACCTGCCTAACGGCGTCAACCATCCACACTTCGCCCATACACAAGCGTGGCCGGGCCCAGCTCACCTCTGCCGCCACGGTGGGGAGCCTGCCGTGGGAATCGGAATCCGATCTATCCGCGGCCAGCCCGTCGGAGTTCGGCTGCCGTCGGCGCATGGTAGAAGCGGATCGTCTTATCCCAACCGGCGGTGGCAAGCGTTCGACCATCGGGCGAGAAGAGAACCGACCATACCTGATCCTGGTGGTCCTCAATCAGATAGGCCTCACGCCCGGTTCTCGTATCCCACAATCTCACCGTTTTGTCATTGCTACCCGATGCCAGTCGCTGACCATCTGGAGAGAAGGCGAGGGAGAAGACTTCGTCAAAGTGGCCTTTCAGGATATGACGGATCCGTCCGGTCGCAAGATCGTGAATGACCACCGTCTCATCCATCCCCGCCGAGGCGAGCTGCGAGCCATCCGGCGAGAAACGGACTGACCAGATCGTTCGCTGATGTCCTTCAAGCCGTCTCTCCACCACTCCACTTACCAGATTACGAACAACGAGAACTCCACCCCACCCCCCGGTCGCAAGCCGCATGCCATCAGGGGAGAAGGCAAGTGTAAAGACCTCACGGCCGTGATCGTCAAAGGCCTGCACTTCACGCCAGGTGGTAGCATCCCAGAGCCGAACCGTTCGATCATCACTCGCCGTCGCAAACAAACGCCCATCCGGTGAGAAGGCCAGTTCGTGCACCTGCTTGCTGTGTCCGGCGAGCTGGTGGAGTTGATGGCCCGTTCGGACATCCCAGATCCGGACGGTTCGATCAGCTCCCGAAGTGGCAAGCAGCCTTGCTGACGGGTCGGCTGAGTGGTGCTTCGGCGCGAAGGCAACGTGCAGCACCTTTCCGACATGCCCGCGCAGCCGCGTAAGCTCTCGACCATTGGCGGTATCGATGATCCGAACATTTCCACTCTCGTCACCAATCGCCAACTCGCGGCCATCCGGTGCATAGCCGATCGCAAAGACCTTCCCATCCGGATTTGGGGCCATCGACGGAGCGATCAGACGTGGCAGCTCCCATACCTTCAGCTCCCGGTTATCACTGAACGTAGCCAGATACCGATTGTCGGCACTCACGATGAGACTTCTGATCGCTTCACGATGGCCCCAAACAAGGCGGTGCAGACGATTGGCCGGCAGTTCCCAGGTGCGCAGTGTTCGGTCGTTGCTGCCGGTAAGAAGGTACTCACCGCCCTCATAGTGTAGTAGTTGAATATCATTGACCCAATCCTGGTGTGCGTTGAATGCTGCAACTTCACGCCGGGTCTGGAGATCCAGAATGCCCACCCGCCCGCTCTCATAGCCAATGATCAGCCGTGAATCATCCTGACTGACCCGCGAGATCAGAATCGAGTCCTTTCCCACTGGCTCATCAGCGATCAGACGAAGCTTTCCAAGATCCCAGAAGCTCAATCGACGGTCGACACTCCGGTCGCTCTGATCGCTGCTCATAACAACCAGCTGATTACTATTCCAGTCAACATCGATCTGACCGATCCGTCCAGGAATCCTGAGCAGGCCTGACTCACGGCGACTGCGCCGATCCCAGACTCGTATCTCCTCGTACTTGCTCTTGACCAACAGTTGCCGTCCATCAGGCGACAGACTCACAACCTCGATCGGCATCCGGTGTCCGGGATATTCCTCGACCTCCGGCCCCGTCGATCCGGGGAGTCCGGACTGCACTGGCTTCAACCGGATCCGCCCATCCTCAAAACCCCGGGCAGAGTAATCTCCTCGCATAACATAGATCGGATAGCTGGCCGGATCGCGATCGATCCCCATTTCTACAAATCGATCCGTTTCGATTCTCCACGTTTCAGTCAGATCAGGCTTGTTGAATACCAGGAAGCTTCCGCCAGTTCCCACGTGGAATAAGATTGAACTGGTCACCTCTTCAAGTGGCCGCGCGAAGAGGAGGCGCCCCGACTCAATCTCCCATAATCGAACTGTACACCCTGAAAAACCGTAGGTTCCCTGCCCGTCCACATCCAAATTTTGACAGCCAACCGTCACCACACGCGGTTGACGGTTCACAAAGTAGGTGACGATTAATGGCTCCGGATGTGTAATCTCGAATATTGCACCGTGGCCCGCCGCCCAGAGATGCCGCCATTCAAATCCGTTCGGTGGTGCCCCCTCCGCAAGTCCATCCGCCTCAACCTCGTTGAGAATCTGCTCATTTTGAACAAGATCGCCCCTCGCGAGAGCCGCCGCCGACTGCTTGAGCCGTACTGAATATTGCTGCTGTCTCTCCCACAAGCGCGACACCCTCTCCCGGTAGAGAAAAAATCCGGACACGAGGCCAAGGATCACCAGCATCAGAGCGATGGTCAGGAGAAGGCTTCGCCGACGTACCCCCCACCGACGCAGCTGATACCCGCGTGAGCCACGGGAGGCTGCCACCGGTTTCCCTTCACGAAAACGGCGCAGATCTTCAAGAAGCGCTGCGACTGTCGCGTATCGATCAGCCGGATCGAGGCGCATCGCCTTGAGAATGATCGCATCAAGCGCACCGGTCAGCCGTCTTCGCAGCCGCGCCGGGGTCGATTCAGTGTCGTTGGCAATTGAGACTGTTTGGTTGGGCCATCGCTGACTCTCCAAGCTCAGACTAGGTCGCAACACGTCTCCCCGGCAGATCGCTTCGAGGATCCCACTGAGCGATGAGGCCTCTCTTCGAGACTGATCTATTGGGTGAACTCCGGTCAGCAGCTCATAAAGAACCACCCCGAGCGAATAGATATCACTCTCCGGAGAGGCCGGCTCCCCACGAACCTGTTCCGGGCTTGCATACTCCGGAGTCATCGCCTGAAGTCGATTCCGGGTAATGCTCTTTTTGCCCGTATTACCCATCGGGTCAAAGATGCGGGCAATTCCGAAATCGAGAAGCTTGACCTCTGGTCGATCCGAACCAGGCAGCTCAGTGACGAATATATTTCCGGGCTTGAGATCACGATGGACGATATTCCTGCGATGGGCATACCCAACCGCCTCACACACCTGCTCAAATATCTTCAAACGTTGATCGATCGAGAGACGGCGCGTCCCGCAAAAGATGGTCAACGGCTGACCATCGATGAACTCCATCACAAAGTATGGCCAGCCATCTTCGGTCGTTCCGCCATCGAGCATCCTGGCAATGTTTGGGTGGCTGAAGCTGGCCATGATCTGCCGCTCCTGCCTGAACCCACTCAGAATCTCCTCACTTTCAAAGCCCGGCCAGATCAGCTTGATCGCGACTTCGCTCTCATACTCACGATCAGCACGAATCGCCCGGTAGACAGCCCCCATCCCCCCGCGTCCGACCTCTTCGAGCAGCTCGTAGTTTCCAACCCGTCGCCCGACGGCAAATGATTCGACAAGACTGGCAAGGAGCTCACGCTCCTCCGTCAGTGGCCGCTCAATAAAGCCTTCCGCCTGCGGCAGGCAGCCCAGCAT
>JBEGMZ010000555.1:0-4270 GCA_041182745.1 Acidobacteriota bacterium | reverse complement strand
TCTTCGATCAGGGGGAATTGCCGCGCTTCGAGTGAGGGCTCTCGTGGCTTCGATGATGAGACGCTCAATCAACTCGGTTTATCTGTCCTGATTCATCATTCGACCGGAGCGCTGCAGTTTCTCTGTCGCTCTGTTTCGGGGCGCGGCGTCCCGGTCAATTCATTCGTAAGACTTATCTTTTACAGCCAATGAGGGTAAAATCCCGAATCAGAATGTGATGTGAATCGAGCGTGAATCGAGCATGGACAAAAAAGCTATACGAATAATAACTAAGTCTGAAGCAGATCAAGAGGATGATTTAAAAGGGCTGTCACCAGGCGACCTGTTAGGGATGATGTGGGAGTTAGCTATGAACGCCTGGTCATTCAGAATGAACATCGATGTTGAACCAAGATTACAAAGAGATGTTGTTGTGCTTAATCGAGGAGAAGGCTGATTTTCTTATCGTGGGGGCTTATGCTCTGGCTGCACATGGTAATCCGCGGGCGACAGGAGATATTGATATTTGGGTAGGGGACGATCCCGAAAACGGTAAGGCGGTCATAAGAGCATTAGCAAGATTTGGCGCGCCGATAAGTGGTTTGACGATTGATGATTTTACTGTGCCAGATACGATTATCGAGATCGGCGTTGCACCTTGTCGAATCGATATCATAACTGTAATTGATGGCGTGATCTTTGGGGATGCCTGGAAAAATAAGATTGAAATAGACGTCGATGGTCTCTCTTTGTTCATCCTTTCGAAAGCCGATCTTCTCAAAAATAAATTGGCAGCAAATCGCGATAAAGATCAAAGCGATATTGCCTGGTTAAAGAAGAATCAAGTCTGACTCATCGTTCGACTGGAACTGCTGCTGCTTGTGTGTCGATCCGTTTTGGAGGGGCGGCAGCCTGAATAGAAACAGCCGACAGTGGCACCTGGGTATCCGGGTTGCAGCCCCGATTGTTGACGCAGCCGGAGCGAGCCATTTCTCAACGAGAGTGGAACATATCGGAGAGAAATCAGGGATAAACCGGCCTTGTGATTTGGAGTGAGCCCTGGCCATCAGGGTCGTAACGCCTTCGGCGATGATAATGGCACGTCTCGGCGGTGTCGAAATTTACTCACTTTTTCATGGTCGCTGACAGTCCCAGCATAGTGACCCTGAATTTTTGGAATAAAAAGCCTTTCCTGAACCCCACTATAGTCGAGATCGTCAGGCAAAATGAGACACGCTCGCCGGAGGAGTGACTTTGGCAGGGAGGTTCTTTCTGAATATCAGGTCTCGAGCCTTCCAACGCTACTCCAGCGAGGGCGAGGGCAAACATGCATTGGCCAAACTTGCCCCGGTTAAACAAGGATCGGACAGGAGGGAGATTGTCGGAGCGTCATATAATTGTCCACTACCACATCTTCAAGAATGCGGGTTCCACGGTTGACACATTTCTTAATTACAATTTTGTCGGTCATTGCGGGAGTGTTGAAGGCCAGAATCCATGGGATACACTGTGGCCTGAGGATATCTTAACGTATGCACGGTCAAACAAGCATTTGAGAGCCATCTCCAGCCATCAGGCCAGGCTTCCGGTTCCGTCCGGTTCGGGCATCTCCTTTCATCCTATCCTCTTCGTGAGACATCCAATCGACCGGGTCGCGTCGGTCTATCATTTTGAGCGACGAGAACCTTACAACCAACACCACCTCAGTATCAGGATGGCCCACGAGAATGATCTGGCCGGGTACATCAGATGGGGACTTTCAGGAGGCAACCACACCGTACTCAGAAATTTCCAGACAATTCACCTCGCGGCAAGAGAGCGCGATATGAGAACTGCCATTGCCACTGATGAAGACCTTCAGAACGCGCTCCGCCATCTCTCTACTCTGCCGGTATTTGGTATCGTTGAGGAGTTCGACCACTCAATTGAGAAGATAGTCAGATACCTCTCCCCACATTTTGGTGCCCTTCTGCCAAAGTACCAGGTTGTCAACAGAAGTACCGCGAGGCGGGGTAACCTCCAGGATCGATTGGAGGATATCGAACGCCAACTTGGACCCGACCTCTACTGCGAGCTGATCGAGAAGAACAGTCTCGACCTGAAACTTTATGAGCATGCCCTGAAGATCGCCACTCCAAAATCAGACTGAAATCCGATCTGGGTGCGAGACGGGAAGGATCTTGATTGACCCGACTGTATCTTGATGAGCGGGCCCCAGAGAAGGATACCGAGATCGTTTGCAATGCATAGCAGTAACAGGATTTTATCTTCGCTTGAAAATGAATCGATAGAGATACTTCGCGAGACGGCTGCCGCCTTCAGCCGCCCAGTTCTTCTCTATTCGATTGGCAAAGACTCCGGAGTTCTCCTTCACCTTGCGAAGAAAGCCTTCTACCCGGCGCGGATTCCATTTCAATTACTCCACATCGATAGCACCTGGAAGTTTCGCGAGATGATCGCCTTCCGCGATGAGATTGCTGCCCGGTATGGGATTCGCTTGCTGGTACATACAAACGAGGATGGGTTACGTGAAAAGATAGATCCATTCAACGTCGGGATCAGTGAGTACACACGGGTCATGAAGACCGTCGCGCTTCGTCAGGCACTTGACAAGTATCGATTTGATGCCGCCATTGGAGGATCACGTCGGGATGAGGAGCGCAGTCGGGCCAAAGAGCGAATCTTCAGTGTGCGCGAGCCGGGGCACCGCTGGGATCCGCGCCAGCAGCGCCCGGAATTCTGGCGGACCTACAACTCCAAACTTCGGCCTGACCAGTCAATGCGGGTGTTTCCGCTTTCAGACTGGACTGAAGTCGATGTCTGGCATTATCTGCAGCGGGAGCAGATACCTGTCAATCCGCTCTATTTTGCCAAAGAGAGACCGGTCGTTCGGCGCGACGGGCAGATCATCATGGTGGACGACGGGCGCTATCCGTTGCATCCGGGAGAGAGACCGGAGATGAAGCGGATTCGTTTTCGTACCCTGGGTTGCTATCCACTGACAGCCGCGGTTGAGTCGGAAGCGGCGACCCTCGATGAGGTAGTTGCCGAGGTGATGGCAGTGCGCCTGAGTGAACGGGCGACCCGACTGATCGACGGTGACCGCGAGGACTCAATGGAGAAGAAGAAGAGGGAGGGGTACTTCTGATGGATTCCAACCCGATTCTCCGGCTTATGGCCTGTGGCAGTGTCGATGATGGTAAGAGTACGCTCATTGGTCGCCTGCTGGTAGAGACAGACTCCGTTCCACAGGACACGGTGGCAGCAGCGCGAACGGCACGGCGCGCCGGCTCTACCGTTTCACCTGGCGAGATCGACTTCAGTCTGCTGACGGATGGTCTTGAGGCAGAGCGGGAGCAGGGAATCACGATCGATGTCGCCTATCGTGCCATGTCTCTTCCCGATGGCAGAAGAATGATCATCGCCGACGCACCCGGACACGAGCAGTATACGCGAAACATGGTCGTTGCTGCCTCCCGCGCCGATATCGCCCTGGTTCTTGTTGATGCGGTTCGAGGAGTCCGCCAGCAGACACTCCGCCATCTGACGATATGCTCTCTGCTGGGGGTCGAAAAGGTCATTTTTGCGATCAACAAACTTGATCTGCTGGGTTTTGAGCAAAAGGCCTTTGACGAGCTGGTCGCAGAGCTGGAGAGCGCCGTTGATCGACTTGATCTTCCTGTCACCAGTTTCGTGCCGGTCAGTGCTCTTGCCGGTGACAATGTCACCGCGAGGAGTGCTCGAACAGACTGGTATCGTGGCAGTACCGTCCTGGAAGAGGTGGGGAGATGGCGGAAGAAGTCGAGACCAGCAGGTCGCTCACGCCTTGGAGTGCAGCTTGTTAGCCGTGCTGACAACTTCCGTGGAGTGGCCGGGACCATCTGTGAGGGCAGATTTGCTGTCGGCGAAGAGGTGGTGATCCTGCCGGGTGAGCGAAGAGCAAGGTTGGTGCGACTGGTCACCTTCGATGGGGATCTCGAAAGTGCGAATGAGGGCAGTGCCGTGACAATGGTTCTTGAGCCGGAGGTCGATGTTTCGCGAGGGGACTACATCGAAAGAGCACTCGGTTACACGCCCCCCGCCGACCATTTCACCGCCCATCTTGTCTGGCTTGAAGAGGAGCCGCTTAGTGCAGGGCGTACGTGCCATCTCATCAACGGCTCCGCCCGGGTTCCGGCGACCGTGACTTCCATCCACTATCGCCTGAATATCGATCGCGGGGGTCTCGAGTCAGCAGGGACGTTGGCCAGCAACGAGATTGGAATGGTCGATCTTGAGACGGAGGCTCTGA